>CAYHFB010000499.1:0-3173 GCA_964355695.1 uncultured candidatus Brocadiaceae bacterium | reverse complement strand
CCGCAACCAAATTCGAAATCCGAATATCGAAATCCGAAACAATTTCAAATGACAAAAAACTCAATTTGTTTTGTTGTTATAACCGGGAATACCCCTGTAGCAGCGGCGAGTAAGTCATTTTCCTCTATATATTTCATCATGTGTGCCGACGTCAAGAAGGATTATCTCTTTTTCAGCAATGACAATCGTCAAAGATATTCTATATTTGGCAGTTATGCTTACAGCCTGAATGCCTTCAAGCTTTCCACCGAGACAATGGTATTTCAGATGGGGTTGAAAAGGGTCTTTTTCGAGATCTCGCAGAACACAAGCAAATTTTGTTCTCAGTTCAGGATGGCGTTTTTTGAACTTTTCCGCTAAGCGCGTGAAGTGGGCTGTCCATACAAACCGGTACATGATTAATCTTCGAGACCCAGATCCCTGATCAGGTCTTCAGCAGTTCCCCGTTTTATCTTGCCAGCCTTTACATCCTCAAGCGATGCGCGCACACGGGCGTTATGAGCCTCATCTTCCGCTTCAACCAATTCCTGATAACGTTTTTCGGAAAGAACAACGTACTTAGGCTGATTGTTTTTAACCACATGGACCGGTCCCTTTTCCAAAGCTTCATCAACCGCACTAATTCCTAGTCTTTTAATATTCTGTGCTGCAATAGTGTTCACAATTTCGAACCCCTTTCGGTACTGTATTAAATGCTTGATTATAAAATGATACACCTGACGTCAAATTTATTACCGATGGCTTAAAGTCGAAAAACTGCAATCAGAAAATGTTTAATCACGAGAGACACGGTAAAAAACAACCTAAACCACAGATTACACAGATTACACAGATTAAGCAAATAAAAAACGGACATAAGTGCGGGGGGAAACTGAGGACTTTATTTCTTGATTCGTTTGGGCTATAATGCTGCGATGAATCAGTTTTTATATACCGTTTATGGACTTACTATCGCTTTGCCTATCGAGCTTCCCGGTCTGGCTTCCGGGGCTGGAGAAACAGACGTGCGGGTCTCTTTTGGAGTGACGCCGGAAACGTTGCAGGATTCCCCCGATAGTTCGAAGTTATTTCAGGTGGCAAGCAATAAAATGCTTTTACGAGTTCTGGAGGTTGCCAGGTTTCTGATTGTGGACGGTAGAGAAATCGTCATTGAAAAGGAAAAAGAAGCGGATGATGACGACGTTCGGCTCTTCCTCCTGGGCAGCGTACTGGGGGCGGTTCTGCACTGTCGGGGGGTAACCCCACTCCATGGCAACGGGTTTGTTCACGAGGGGGAAGCCGTTTTAGTTCTGGGCAATACGGGCGTGGGAAAATCCACCCTTGCCGCCGCGCTCGCTAAAAAAGGGTACACCTTGCTGGCCGATGATGTATGCGCCGTGGATACCGATTCAGATGGACGGTCTATCGTCTTTCCCGGAGTACCTCACGTTAAGCTGTGGAAAGACGCGGCAAGCAAGATAGGTTTGAGTACCGGTGGACTCACGAAAGTCACGGGACGGATGGACAAGTTCGTGACCCCTCTTCATGGCACATTTTGCAAACGTGCCGTTCCCCTTAAAAAAATCTTTATCCTGACGAAGGGTGACGTGCCATCAATTACCATTGAGCGTTTGAGCAATATTAAAAGCATGTTTCAAGTCAAGCGGCACACCTACAGAAAGCATATTATTAAGCCGTTAGGGCGAGAACCGGAGCATTTCAAGAAATGCGGAGAAATCGTCAATAACGCCAGGGTGAAAAAGATTACAAGGCCATTGCACGGTTTTTTCCTTGACGAACTTGTTGAAAGCGTAGAAAATGACCTGGGTTTGCCAGTGATTTATTAAATGCCAACCACCGTGAAGACGCGATTGTGTATTACCGCTATTTGGCGAAGGATGTTGTAATATCGTTGTTATTCGAACACAAGAGCTATCCTGTCCCTTTTCCTCACCTACAATTGCTAAAGTATAAATCTAAGATATGGGAACTTGGAATAAAGCAAACGGGAAGACCCACGCAAGTAATTCCTGTTATCTTAATATCACGGCAGAGAGCCGTGCCCGCATCCTGGTTGTAGGTCAGCTTCTCAAGGGAGAAGGTGTTCCGAATAATATATTGGGCGAGCGCCACCCGTCCTTTTTCGTCATCTCTTGCAATCCGCGCCTTATTGTGAACGCTGAAACCGGAGTGTCTCCAATCCATAAGTTTCTTGATAATGTCATCATCTATTTTCCCTTCCTCTTTGAGCATAGTAAAGACTTTTGCGCGAAACATTTCTTCAAGGGGTTTCAGGTCAGCGTCCGGCATTACGTAAAAGGCGCCGGTCTTTAGAAAAAGCCCGTCAGAGACTATTGCGTGTATGTGCGGATGAAACTTTTCGGGGTAATCACCAAAGGTGTGTAGAGACAGAACAACGCCGGGAACGCCATCTTGGAGTCCAATTGCGTTTTGTAAGAAGATCCTAACCAGGCAAACGGGACTACTGCCCTTCTGCTTGATACCCATTTACAAAAGTAGTCCGCACTCGAATAGAGACTATATGGAACAACATCCAGCCGGTGGAACGTGATTCTTACCGTCACGAACACACCCCTTCATAGATACAACCTCTTGCGCGTCAAAGCCAGCCCGAACACGCCCAGCGGCTTCCTATTGAGTTTCTCAGTGCTTTTTACCGGCGTACAGAATCCACCTTGCCCGTAGCCATCAGCCAACACCTCTTTCAGCTTTTTAACCACCTGACCATTTCCGACATATCCTTAAACATTTCACCAATGATTGCTTATTAAATCGGTGATTTCATGTCGTACTTACGTCGTACCTTGTGGTAAAACTATACCAAAACATATAAAACCACACAAGAATTAAATTCCCTTGAATGCCTTGAAAAGACTGGTAGAAACGAAGCATGTCAAAACAAAACGAAAAGGATAAAAACAGGTAAAAAAGCCTTGTAAATTACCGGTTATATTTTTGTGCTACTTGCGAAACAATTACTGGCTGGGAAGCCTGCGCAACTTTTTTTGTGCAAATCCGCCCAAGTTCGTGTAAACTCGCGCAATTCGTGTCTATACATAACGCAACAAAGCCGCAACAAAAAAAAGCTTAACAACAGAGACACGGATTACCTGGCGCAGCCTCTGGCCGCAACCAAATTCGAAATACGAATATCGAAATACGAAACAATTTCA
>CAYHFB010000498.1:0-3186 GCA_964355695.1 uncultured candidatus Brocadiaceae bacterium | reverse complement strand
TGAGAGAATGCATGGATAAAATGTTAACCCCAAAAAAATACCACATACTATTCATCGATCATGATACATTGATGGGTATATCCCTCAAAGGCCTCCTGGAAGAAAACGGATATGTTGTTTATACGGCGACAAAAGGGGAAGAAGCTGTTCACGTTCTGGGCAAGCGCTCCATTGATTTAGTGATCATCGACCTGGCATCCTCCGATGCCGAGGAACTTTCGCTCATCAATAAAATAAATACTGTTTCTCCAAATATCCTTATGCTGGTAATGATCGGACGGCATGATATAAAAGCCGTAATCAATTCACTCTGCCTGGATACGGTTGATTATATTTTAAAGCCATTCGACCCCGACTATTTTAAAAAGACCATCGAAAAGTCCCTTTATAAGCAGCAACTGGAAGCAAGTCTGAAAAAAACGTTATTTGAAAATGAAATTATCAGCAACATCAACAAAATCATTGCCACCAGTTTGGACATACGCGAAAGCTTTTCGACGGTATGTAGTGAGTTGAAAAAGATTATCCCCTTTGACCGCGCCTCTATCATTATTTCCAACGAACAGGGGCAATGGTTTCAGGTTTTTACCTCAACCGAGCCGCTCAGTTTCAGCGAAATTAAAGAAGGGGAATCTTTTCCCCTAGCGGGTAGCCTCCTGGAGGAAATTATCAAGACCGGCGAGCCTGTCGTTGTGGACAATGCGGAAAAAGGCCGTTTTTGGACGGACAAGGTGTTGCACAAGGAAGGGGTTCGTTCGAGACTCGGATTTCCTCTTATCTACAAGGGCGACGTGCTCGGGGCGATTGCTTTTCGCAGTGAAAAGCAAGGCAGCTTTAATGAGCAATGCTGCTATTACCTCTGGCAAGTAGCGCCACAAATTGCCATTGCCCTCGAAAACACCAAACTATTCAACCGTATCAAGGCGTCGGAAGAGCGCTATAAGGCGTTTTTCAACAACGCTACGGATTCCATGATGATGATGGATTTGAACGGAAAAATACTCATGGTAAATCAATGCGAAGAAAAGATTATTGGGTATAAAACTGAAGAACTCCTGGGCGCTTATATTTATGATTTATGCCCAAAGTCATCAAGAAGAATTATCCCCGACCTTCTTGTTAAGGCGGTACATAATAAAGCGGAAACAACGGAGGTAGAGGTTGTCAACAAGGACCGTCAAACGCTGATTATGGAACTGGATATTGTGGTAGTAAAAGAGGGTGGCAACGTCTTGTACCTGCTGGCGCATTTCAGAGACATTACGAAAAGGAAACATCTGGAGGTGGAATTAACGGAAGAAAAGCAAAAGCTGGACAATATCGTTAGTGAAATAGGGGTAGACCTCATGGTAATTGACAGGGACAATAAAATATGCTGGGCTAACAAGAGGCTTATAGAAAATCATCCGCTAGGCGCGCAAATCCTGAATCACACCTGTTTTGAAACGTACTGTCATTTTCCTTCCGTGCCCAAGGATTGCCCTTCTGTAAAGGTATTCAATACGGGGAAGGTAAACCAGGTGGAACGCATGGTCGTCAACCAGCATCATAAGAAAAAGTATTGCAATATAATCAGCTCGCCGATTTTTGATAAAGAGGGAAACGTTGTGCAGGTATTGGAGGTGATTCAGGACGTTACGTCGAGGAAACAAGAAGAGGAGCGGGAGAAAAAGCTTCAGCAACTGCTGATGCACTCCGATCGGTTGATCTCCATGGGAAGGCTTGCCGCCGGTGTTGCCCATGAAATTAATACACCACTTGCGGTGCTGTCCGGTATGATTCAGGGCTTCCTGGAAAAGGAGGACGCCTTCGTGCGTGGGAACGTAAAAGAATTCAAAACGATGCAAAAGGTAACCAAACGTATAGAAAAAATCGTCGATTCCTTGCTGTATCTATCCCATTTTGAAGGTAACGAACGCCCACGGCTCATTAATATTAACGAACTGATTAAAAACACCGTGGCCCTTATTGTCGAGCAATTTACCGTAAAAAACAAAAGAATCGTCTTAAAACTTTCGACCACACTCCCGAAGATACAGGCATTCTCAGAGCAGTTGCAGCAGACATTTATGAATTTGCTGATTAATGCGGATGACGCAACGGACGAAGGCGATACCGTGTCGATAACCACCTCTCAGAAAGAGGAAGATATGATACACATCTGTTTTAAAGATACGGGACAGGGCATTCCAGAAGAATATCTTTCTAAAATATTTGACCCTTTCTTTACCACAAAAGAGGTAGGAATGGGGACGGGTCTGGGATTATCTATTACGTACGGTATTATAGAAAGGCACCACGGAATGATTTCTGCAAAAAGCAAACTGGGTAAGGGAACAACCTTCAACATTAATTTACCGGTTGATTTTAGAAAGGCGATAGTTCATGGATAAAGGGATAAAGATTTTAGTGGTGGATGACGACACGGACTATAACCTGTACTTAACAAAATTCCTGTCAGACGAAGGGTACCAAGTAAAAGGCATTACCATGCCGAAGGACGCCATTCCGACACTGGAGAAAGATAAATTCCACATCGTTATCCTGGACCTGAAAATGCCGCATATCAGCGGCACGGAGCTTCTTAAGGAAATAAAATCGAAGTTCAGCAATATTTGCGTCATTGTCCTGACGGGCTACCCTTCCTTTAAAAGTGCCGTTGAGACGATGAAGCTTGATGCGTTCGATTATTTGAAGAAACCATTCGACTTAAACGACCTGCGAAAGGCACTGGGTAATGCGCAAAAAACCTACTGCCTTATTGGAAGTGCGAAAGACAAGCTTAAAAGCTCCGTCGGGAAAAAATTGAAATTCCTGAGAAAAAGCAAAAAGATTACCCAGAAACAGTTGGCAAACCGCACCGGTTTGTCGCCAAGCTTGTTGTCGCAGATAGAAAACGGCCAAATCTCCGCATCCCTTACCACCCTGGACAAATTATCCTCCTCTCTTAATGTCAAGATGTCGTACTTCCTGGATCAAGATGATGCCAAACCGTTAGGAACAATGCCCTTTGGCGGCAACAACGGCTGATTGCTATCATGGCGCTATCATCTCGATTTTTTCAACCAGGTTGTAAGAGAATTCTTTCTCCGCATGGACGGAGAGGGGATACGTGCCTTTTGCAACCTTTGTCCTCATTACCGGCGTCAATTGGGTCGCGATGCTGTAGATTGTCATTGTCCAGTA
>CAYHFB010000497.1:0-3187 GCA_964355695.1 uncultured candidatus Brocadiaceae bacterium | reverse complement strand
GTGAATACAAATCAGTCGCCGAAGGCCTAATTTAAGGAGTTATTTATATGTGTGGCATCGTTGGATATATCGGACATCAAAAGGCAGTTAAGATTCTTCTGGACGGTATCAAAAGGCTTGAGTATCGCGGTTACGATTCCTCCGGGATGGCCTTTATTGAAGGCGGTTCCTTGTACTGCGATAAAGCCGTGGGAAAGATTGCCGAACTGGAGAAGCGGTTTTTGGGAAACACGTTTAATACCAATATGGGGATTGTCCACACACGGTGGGCTACGCACGGCGCACCCACATTGAACAACGCGCATCCGCACGTGGATTGCCGCAATGAGATTGCCGTAGTCCACAACGGAATTATTGAAAATTATGACTACCTGAAGTTGAAATTAGAAAAGGACGGCCACGTCTTTAAAAGCGAAACAGATACCGAAGTCCTTGCCCATCTTATAGAGAAATATTTTAACGGCAACCTCGAATCGGCGGTTATGGAGGCGTTAAAAGTGGTAGAGGGGACGTATGGGATTGCGGTAATTTCTTCCAGGGACCCGCAAAAGATCGTTGCTGCAAGGAGGGGGTCGCCTTTGATATTGGGTATTGGGAATCAGGAGTATTTTATTACCTCGGACGTTTCCGCCTCCCTTGCGCATACGCGGGACGTTGTGTATCTCGACGATAATGAGGTTGCCATCCTTACGAAGGACGGCTATGAAACCAAGACCGTACAAAATGTCTCCACCTATAAAAAGGTGGAAGAGGTATTGTGGAACGTCGACATGATAGAGAAGGGCGGCTATGCCCACTTCATGCTCAAGGAAATCCATGAGCAGCCCCAGTCTCTGCGGAATGCCATGCGGGGAAGGATCGACTTTGACGCTGGGACGATCACGCTCGGCGGCTTGATAAGCCGGGAGAAGGAGCTTTTGGAGACAAAACGTATCGTGGTGGTCGCCTGCGGCACCTCCTGGCACGCCGGGATCGTAACCGAATACATGATAGAGGAGTTGCTGCGCATTCCGGTAGAAGTGGAATATGCCTCGGAATTCAGGTATCGAAACCCGGTCATTGAAAGCAACACCTTGGTTATCGCGATTAGCCAGTCGGGCGAAACGGCGGATACCCTGGCAGCCATGAGGGAGGCAAAACAAAAGGGCGCCAAGGTTCTTTCTATTTGCAACGTCGTAGGCAGCACGATCGCCAGGGAAGCTGATTGCGGTATTTATCTGCATATCGGCCCGGAGATTGGCGTTGCCTCAACCAAGGCGTTTACCGCACAAATTACCGTCCTCTATTTATTCGCCATGCATTTAATGAGGCTGAGAAAGGTTTTAACCCCATCGCTCCCTGAAATGGCGCAGCACATCAAGTCCATACCCGACAAGATACAGTCCATCCTGCAAAGAGAGGGCGAGATTGTGGAAATTGCAAGACGCTATAAAGACACCGAACACGCACTCTATTTGGGGAGAGGGTATAATTACCCCGTGGCGCTTGAAGGCGCGTTAAAATTAAAGGAAATCTCTTACATCCACGCCGAGGGCTACCCGGCGGCGGAGATGAAACATGGGCCGATAGCCTTGATTACCAGGGATATGCCGGTGGTTTTTATTGCCACACAGGATAGTGTTTATGCAAAGGTGTTGAGTAATATCGAAGAGGTAAAATCCAGGAGCGGGAAGGTGATTGCCATTGCAACGGAGGGTGACAGCCATATCGCGGGAAAGGTGGACCACGTCTTCTACATCCCCAAAACGCCCGACGTCCTGACTCCACTCCTGTCCGTAATACCCCTGCAGTTACTTGCCTACCATACGGCCGTTATGCGCGGCTGTGACGTGGATAAGCCCAGGAATCTTGCCAAGAGTGTGACTGTTGAATAGCGGTGGGTGAGGGATCGTTTCCACGCCTGTAGTGGCAAGGTGCGCATTGCCACTACACGTACGTCTGAATCTCCGGTACATTAAATTGTGTCGCCAGCGGCGACCGCATTTGTAGCGCAGGCGTCCCGCCTGCATTTAAAAAACAGCAGGCGGGACGCCTGCGCTACAAACGACAAATCAGGCCTTCATCAAAAGATGTGTGTGAACCTAATGCATCAAGGCTGGGGTTAATGAGTGGGTTCATTCCCCATTTTTTGTACACGACACATCCCGTAGCTCAGGGCTTCAGCCCTGATGGACTCCAGCATGGTACTGCGCGGCAGAAAACCACACACACAGAATGCCTGCGACAGTGTCTGTGGCAACAACCATCAAACCTGAAGGTTTGAGCGACAAAACAACATTTTACAAAACTGTTAGGCGCGGTCGGCGTCCTCGGTTAGTTCGTAGAGGCCGCCCCCCTCATGCCGGAGTTTGCCCTGTTTTGCGAGTTCTTCCCATACCTCTTTAGGGTAACTGTTTGGCGGGCGAATGGCCACAATGCCGGAATGTTTTCCACCAGTAAGAGCGCCACCGCCGAGTCTTGATTCGGCGTCGAGCCGCGTCAGTTTGAGGCGCTTCCTGAACGTCTTGAGCGCTAGTTTGAGAGAATCCGGGGACATCAAGTCCTTTGGTGTGTCGTCACCCATCGTGTTTCTCCTGTTAAAGGTTTTTTTCGAAAAACGGCATTGTTGCCATTTGGACTTGAAGGATGGGGGAAGAAATTGGGGTCGCATCCGGACAATGGATTCCTGACTAACACTCCGTTGCGTTACATAACAGAGATAGCGCAGACCCTTATCCCAATGCGACGCCCCCCATCTTCATCCCATGCTGGCGGAAATGGGATTTTCCTGACCTGTATTATTCATAAATCTTTTCCCAGACATACGGGATTTGCCGGATAATTCAGGATAGCGGCAACGATTTGCCAATCCGCACATCAGGTCTTCTTTTTGGTCTTTTTTTCTGCTCTCTTTTCTTTGATGGTTTTAATAGACTTTTTTTTCTTTTCCTCTTTACGAGCGCCCGTTCCTTTGCTCATTGTGTTTCTCCTTCATACGAGATGGACTAATTAGGAAATTCTTATTTCCACTTGAGGCCATAATAAAGCATAAATGAGCGATATTGCAAGGGTTTTTAATTATTTTCCCGGCAAACCAGGCTATTCTGCGGTTCTTTTCATTAAATTACGCCGCTTGCGGCGACTTTTTTCTGTTTATACGTAGGGCGAGGCTTTAGCCTTGCTGACGTCTGAACACACACCAGGGGTT
>CAYHFB010000496.1:0-3204 GCA_964355695.1 uncultured candidatus Brocadiaceae bacterium | reverse complement strand
CGTTTACGTCGGGGTCAAAATAAAAATCCTTCAGGTAGAGACCCTTCGCTCCGCTAATAAATACGTCACTCTTTGACTCGTCCCTTCCCACGTCGCCTTTATGGGAAGAGGCCATAATTTCCCCTTGTACATCCAAAATAAAAATTTCAGAAAAGGCATCCACCTCCTTTGTATAATGTGCCAAAGAGTCGTTTACCACTTGTTGCAATCCGGCAACGTTCTGGGTATTCTGATTTATTTGCTCCAGAAAAGTCTGGTATAGGTGACCATTTGCAATGATCAACACCTGTTCCTGACGGAGTTTTATCAGTTGCGTGATGTGTTCCTTTTTAGCGGCGGCTATGGCGGTAAGCTCGTTGTATATCCGCTGTTTCAGGTCTGTCTTGGCCGTCCGGTAATTCCAGTAGCTAACACCTCCCAAGGGTAACACGGAAACAACAAAAAACAATAAAACCATCTTCTTCCACAAAACGCCACGAAACATATCTCTTATATTCATAGTCTATCCTCTCATTGAAGCGGATATGGAGAGCGAAGAGGTTCTTCGCTCTGCAAGAAAACAACGGCTCTTGAACGAAGTACCAATTCGTTCTACAGGTGAAAGTCGTCAGAGGCCGCTCGTAAACCTTATGATGTTTTTTGATAAATTTTGCAAAGGGCGGTCCGGCAGACAAAGCCTGCGTGCGCATCGTCCGCCAAAGTTTCAGCCTCTCCCAAAACCAAATATCCCTTATCATTCAAAACGGTTTGTAAATTATTATTCACCCTCTTTTGTAGCTCACGGTTAAAATAGATCAGCACGTTTCTGCATAAAACAAGGTCGAAATTGGCAAAGACGCTTTGGGACGGGACAACCACCTTTTCAGACGTCAGGTCGTGAAAACTGAAGTCAACCAATGCCTTTATGTCCTCTCCTATTTGATACTGTTCATTCTTACAGTGGAAATACTTGTTCAGGAACCCCTTTTTCACCTCTAAGATGCTGTCTTCGGCATATTCCCCTACCTTTGCCTCGTTGAGCGCATCGGTATCAATATCGGTTGCGTAGATAGTGACCCGATAATCCTTTAATCGTTCACCCAGGAGTTCCGCCAGTAATATGGCCACAGAATAAGGCTCTTCACCGTGTGCGCATCCGGCGCTCCAAACCCGTATCATTGCGTCCCGGGATTGCTCTTTATGGGTTATCATCTCCGGCAAAATTACCTGGTAAAGAAATTCAAAGGTTAGGGGATTTCTGAAAAAATGGCTTACGCTTATTATCAGGGAGTCGAAGAGTTCTTTGTATTCTTCCGGATGGGTATCCAGCATCCTTGCATATTCCGGGTACGACCCCGCTTTCCATGCTAAAAGCCTCCTTGCCAGCCTGCGTCTCAGCATCGTTTTGTTATACGCCCTGAAATCAAGGCCTCTTTCTTCAAACACCTTCTGCAGGAGTTGTTTCAGTTCTTCATCATTGGTATGCATTTTCCACGTATATCTTTCTTGTTCTCTTCCGTCCCAAGTAAGGCAGGCATTGCCTGCCAAAAAACAATCACACTCGCGGTTTATCTTTACCAATCAGCCAAGCATTGAAAGGAACTACCGGAACCACAGATTTCAAACGTTTTTAAACCTGCTCACCCCCGCATCTTGCCTCCTGCGCCACGTCGTTTGCCACGTATAATCCCTTATCGTCGATTATTTTATGCCAGCCAAAATGGATGGGAACTCCCTCCTTCGTGAGGGAATCAGGCGTCTTATGTTTTTCCTGAATGACAAACACTTCATCAAGTTTTCCCATAAACAGATCAGCAAGTTTGGGGTCAAAATGCGTGCCCCGCATTTCCTTCATGATATCCAGGGACTTTTCATTTGAAAATGCCTCTTTATAGGGACGCTTGCTCGTCAGGGCATCAAACACGTCGGCCACAGCGCATCCTGCCCCAGAGCGGGATATTTTCTCCTGCCAGTCCCTTTGGATAGCCGCTGCCATCCCATTTTTCATGATGCGACAGGGCGATGACTTCGCCCGCCTGAAGGAGTTTTGAGCCGGAATTCTGAAGAATATAACCTCCGATAACGGTATGCTGTTTCATCACTACCCATTCTTCAGGATTAAACCCTCCTGGTTTGAGGAGGATATGATCCGGGATGCCAATCTTTCCCACATCGTGCATGGGACTGGCATGGTAAATGAGTTCCACTTCGCCTGGCGGCAGGTTAAGTTGCTGCGCCAGGAGGACGCTGTAACTACTCATGCGTTTTATATGGTCGGCGGTGTCCTCGTCTTTGTATTCCGCTGCCATGGCGAGACGGCGGATCGTGTCCAAATACGCCTGGTAGGTTTCACGGTACGCCCGAACATTGTCCAAAATGGACTGGCGCAGCTCCGACGTCCTTTTTTCGACCCGGCCTTCCAATTCGTTTTGATAATGCTTAATGGCGTCCTGGTGTTCTTTCAACTTCAGGAGGGACGTTGTACGAGCACGAAGTTCTATTTTATCGATCGGTTTGGAAATAAAGTCGCTGACGCCTGCCTCAACAGCCCGAAGACGGTCTTCTTTACTTCTTAGGGCAGTCACCATGATGATGGGCAAGTCACCATATTGTGGATTGCCCCGGATATGTCGGGACACCTCGAACCCATCCATACCAGGCATCATAGCGTCCAGCAGCACCAGATCAATATCAAGACTCAGTTTCCCCAGCGCCTCGAATCCGTCCATAGCGATTTCGGATTCGTAACCAAACATCTTCAGCATAGCCTCCAGCAAATCACAGTTCTGTCTGTCATCGTCTACAACAAGAATGCGTTTGGGTTGTGTGGTCATACCCGACTCCTTCCCATAAAAATGTCTATCCTAACACCCATTTCCACCATTGTTATCTGTAATCTTACAAAAAAACTTTAGCCTGCCAGCCCAAGTGCAACTGACTGGCAAAATCAAAGCCAAAAATACAAAAACCACAAATACCTGGCGATGGAAAGTACGCACACTCATTACAACCGCGTAACCCGTACAATTAATATTAATTAGGTCTTCGGCAACCGCCCTCTGTAGCTCAAACCTTTAGGTTTAATGGATATTGCTCTCGCAATAGATACATGCATTGCCTGGCGTTGTGTGTCGGTTTGCGCAACCTGGACGGGTGCGCTACCGGTTTGAAATTCCTATACATTAATAACGATACCGTCTATAATCCCGAAGGGATGCCATTATT
>CAYHFB010000495.1:0-3206 GCA_964355695.1 uncultured candidatus Brocadiaceae bacterium | reverse complement strand
GCAGCGTGCCGGGCATGCCCGCGCATACCGGGCACACATAGCGGTTGGGCTCGGCTACCGTGGAGTCCACCACAGCGCATGCGCAACGCATTTTATACATCTAATTCCTATTTGGAGAAGAAAACTGAGGCTCACATACTTACCTACCTACCTCCTTGAGGTAAACCGACAACTAAAATCATATACAGCACTCTCCTGCTAAGCGCCGGTAAAATGGTCTGTTGCCAAATAACCTGTGTCTCGATTCACTAAAAACCAGGCACCATTAAAATTTGTGGTTGGATGTTCAAACCAGACCACCGCAGACTCATTAATTGAGCTACCAGTTTCCTTGATCAAATCATCTCCATGAATTGTTGAAACACCATTAGAAATATGCAAAGGGTAATTATTCAGAACATGTTCAGTCCCCGTATCCGTAAAAATCCGTAGTGTTATGGTGTTGTCTAGATTTTCGCTAGCACCTCCCACGGTGGAAAGGCTAAAAATACTTCGAAACTCCTTAAATAATGGTGCCATTTTTAAGCACCTGTATGATTTTGGCAACCCAAAAGAATCAGTATGATACCCAATGGAATATTGCGTATGCACCTGGTCCGCGAAGCCATTGCCTCCCCGGTAATACAAATGAAGATAACAGGGCGGCTTCTGAAGAAATTCATTCTGGTCTCGCTGAAAGTCCGCAACAAAATAAACACTGCCTTCAATCTGCTCTGCCTTAAAAACATCGGCAAGATCAAAACCCAATTCGTCATCACCTAATGTCACGAATTTCTCACCAATAAACTCACCAGATTCTCGGTATGCCTTCAACAAGAATAATTTGGTTGGAAAACCAATCTCTTCTTCATTGACATTAATTAACGGTGCATTGAGTTTGAAATCAGGCACATAGAAAGCCGTCGTACATGTCTGTGGCGCGTTATCCTTGGATGGGATATGTGAAATACCTTTCATGTTACTTGAACAGTTGTCGTGCCAAAGAGTCGTTGGAATACCACTGTCATCACGGACGATACAAAAACCCATCGAGCCTAGAATAGGGCCCTTGCTTTGGGCTCTTCTAAAAATACCTTTAGAGCCACCAGACTCGAGAACTTGGTGCGGGTCAACGAAATTACTATAGTACGCTGGTTGCATTCCCGGGATAAACGCGCGATAGCAAAATGAATCACGCTTGGCATAAGGG
Organism: uncultured candidatus Brocadiaceae bacterium; assembly: GCA_964355695.1. GTDB lineage: Bacteria > Planctomycetota > Brocadiia > Brocadiales > Brocadiaceae > JACVXV01. Next base: position 2,017 of record CAYHFB010000495.1, on the reverse strand, counting down.
ACCAAGGAAACCGGTATAGAGTGAATACCAGAAATCGTACCTTTGACGGGGTTATTGAAAAACATAAAAAAACGAAATTCGTTCCCAGGCGTCTTAATCCGAGGATGAAAAGCTTCCAACAGCACAATGCCGTGTCTAGGTAAAGCGTCTTGGTCCGCCTCCTTACTAAAATTCTTAATATACCTAACTTGATTGGGAGCCAAGAGGTATTGTTTGGCCCAAAAACACTTTTCCCCAACTAATATGGACAAACGAATGAGGATAGGATCACGAACACCATAATTACGCTGCAAAAAATTAAAAATCAATATGTCTGTGATGCCAATATGATAGGGAACATGTACGGACACGCGAGGGACTGATGTATCCGGAACAATTGCTTCCGAAGTTTTTTTGTCATAATAAATGTTAAACAGCTCCGGTAATAATTTAGACAAAGAAACAATTTGGGCGGATGGGTGCTGTTTTAAATATTGCTCTTCGGTAAGTTTCGGATTATAACCAGGGCAGGCCTTAAAAAACTTTACAGCTAGCTTTTCAGCATTGCTCTTACCCACAACCTTTGAAACCACTTCAAATTTTTTCATACGGTTCTCCCATACTAATTTACGCCCACGAATCTTGTTTGCAATTCATTAACACCTTTTTGCATTCTAAAAACTTCCCTAGGGTACTTAAACCACTTGATAACGCCCCCAAGTGGTCCAGCCATAACTGAATATATAAGAGGCGCTTTAAGTTCTTGACATTTAGTTAATCGGACAGTGTAGCGCGCGTAATCTCTTTGACCAATTAATTCTGGAGCCATATAGGGATCACTCTCAGGATAAGATGAAATAGGTTCCAATTTCCCCCAATAAAGGATGCGTATATGATTGAACCCCTCGTCTAAACCAGCCCGCACAATTTCAGGGATACTGATAATGTCAAAATACACAAGACCCTTCCCAGCATTTTTATGATGGCATTTATTTAAGTCAGAAATAGTCCCTTCCTGGATACAGCCAATAAATGTTGTACTAAAACTAATGTTAATGTGCTTCAAAATCTTTTTGATTTGCCCAACGGGCTCTGGCATATGGTGAATAGAGTGCCTCTCATATCCATAATCATAATTTCGGTTAAATTCATACTTCGTAAAATCTGCATGTATCCAATTGGTATTAGGAAAACGTTCACGAGCCTTAGCAACGCCCTGATCGGAAACCTCAATCCCTGTATAGTCGCTAAAATCAATGTTTTCTCTATTTTGCAAAGCATTAAATCCTTGTCCCATTGCGGAACCAATCTCAACGACACTGCACTTTATAATAGGTTTTGCTACGGTGGGACGCCAAGAACGATTCGGTTTGGTAAAATCATCATCGAAGGGTAAAAAGACCCAGTCCCATTGAGCTTTTAAATACCCTCCATACGCATCGAATGTCCACACTTGACCCAAATTCTGTTGATAATATTTTTCATTGTGATCCATGATAACCCTCTTGATCCACTATCATTGTACTCTAATTTTGTATCGCTAAATTGGCATTTAACAATTGTTTTCTTTCCCGTAAATTATCCATTTAGGTTTTAATAAGTCGCGGATCTTCGATTTACGGTGCCCCTGCGGCAGACAATTTATTCGTTTCATTAAAAAAGACCCTTCGTTGTCTCGTGAAAAACGCAGACATCCGAATTCATCACAATCGTGTGGTAAAGCTCCTCAGCCATTCGGTAATAAAAATCTTTGCCTAATTTATATTCCGCCATGCCCATGTCATCCGTGATTTCACCCTTATCCTTATTATCAAAAATAAGCAAATCGGCCAACCCTTCGATAATATGGATAGATTCTGCCCTTCCAAAATGCTTATTCAGATAGGAAATTCAAGCCCCAACCCCCACGGACACAATACGCCCTGCACCCACTCTCGTCAAGTGCCACTCTCTGCAATCCCCAACCAACAGTTATCTTCAGGTCAAAGACCGCTTTTGTTTGGTGTTCGCGGAGATTTGATGCGCGTAACAATAACAC
>CAYHFB010000494.1:0-3208 GCA_964355695.1 uncultured candidatus Brocadiaceae bacterium | reverse complement strand
AATATGTCGTTCCTACGGAACTTAGACTGTTTTTGTGTTTGTTTTCTACCAATATTTCGTTCCTAACGGAACTTTGCAACGCATTCATTTATTTTGTGACTAAGCACTACGTTGATGGATTGTAGTACGGAGTTTCACGGAGAACTTCTCTGTGTTTCTCTGTGTACTCCACGCCTCCGTGGTATGTATTTTTGGTATTGAATGGGTTTCCTTATTAGCCTTCATTGCGGTTTGATCTTTAGTTCTTCCTGGCGAGCCTTTTTTCTCTACTTGCATAGCTTCCCAAGCCCCAAACGAACACACAGGGTGAAGAATACAATACCCAACAGAATAAACGGCAACAATGACCCAGCGATTACTAAAAGTAGTTTCGTGCTCATACCAATACTCCTTTCTCAGGGAAAACAGCCATTATTGTTGGTCTAAATATACAACCGGCATAATTTACCACACCGGCGATGCATTTTCAACAAGATAATAAAAAACACGGTTTAATTGTTGCTATTATTCAGAGTGCCGCTATAATTCACATTATTATGGCAATACATTTACTTGTTCAAAACAAACGGATGAAAACCTGGCATCTCCTTTTAGGCATTATTCACAGGATACTTTAAACAACTATGGCTACTCCAAACGACTCACCCGACAACATGCCGGAATACGGCATCCTGGCGCTGATTGATATCGTGAATTACACGGGACAGAATGCCAGGCTGGGCAACCTCGCGGCAGTGCAATTCACGCAACACTTCCAAAGAGAGGCGCGTACTATTATTGAGGGACAGAAGAAATTCAAGGTCTTGAAATTCCTGGGCGACGCCGTCCTGTTCTGGGGAAGTGTAGCCAATATCAGGGATTTTGTGGACGTAATCCTCGGCTTCTTTGTCAGGAACCGCATCCTCGGTAAACACGGGTTTGAGGCCAAATTGCGTATGGTGGCCCACGCGGGTTGCTTTACCCTTGTTTATAACGATAAGCGGGAAGCCGTGGACATTATGGGTTCCGACGCCATAATGACCTTCCGCTTGGAAAAGAAGGCACAGGTGGATGAGGTTATTGTGACGGACGCCCTCTTCAAGGGCATTGAGTCCCTGCTAAAAAGAACAAACTTCATGACGTTCCAGGAGCCAAGCACGGAGCCGCTCAAGGGGCTGGAAATCTTTGGAAACCTCCTTTGCTACCGCCTTATACCGCCAGGTCTGGACGAGAACAGTGGAACATACACCACCGCCGACGTCTACCGCCAGAGGCGGGAGGCGCTCTTTGACAAGGTCAGGCAAATCCCCATCTTCGCCAACCTTTACCCGCCCATTGATATGGACGAAAACTTTATCAACCTCTCCCTCCAGAAGGATTGGAAAAATCGGGTGGAGAAAACGGGCGGGAGGGAGGAGGCTCGTTTCAGCAAGAACAAGGATATGTTCCATGACTTTCTTGAACAACGGGAAGAGGAGGATACGCGGGCTTCTGCGGGCGACGCCATTAACGCAAAGGAACTCTTCAGCCGGTTTAACAAGGGACTCATCCTGGGTCTGCCCGGCGCCGGTAAAACCACCATATTGCAGCACTTTGCCTATACCTGCCTATCCGAAGATCGGGACGCGCCGCTCCTCCTCGTCAACTGCCGCGATATCCCGGTAAATACGCCCATCCCGGAGGCTATTTTACTTGACGAAGCCCTCCGCATACTCATCCGCGCCTTTCTCTACCCCGGCTCGTCCTGCAACGCCGATGATGAAAAGAGGTACGTGGAACACACCCTGACGAAGTTCAGGGAGGCATGGAATAGCAGGAAGGCGACCATCCTTATTGACGCCCTGGACGAATCGCCCACACCGGGCATAACCGATATGCTCCTCCGTATAACGGCAACCTTTATGGAAACCATTAAAATCGCAGAAAAGGAAGGCACAAGCGAAACGGCTGAAGATCAGGCGCAAGGCCGGGAAAACCGCGTGTTCCTTTCCTCACGACCGGGGGAATTCTCCGCGATGTATCAGTTGGGTGAACCCGTCTTTTACGTGCAGCCCATCACAATGGAGGATATGCGCGCGATGGCAAGGAATTTTTATGGAGAGGCCTCGGAGGTATATAAACGGTTTGACGACGCCATCTGGCGGCAATCCTGGATCAAACGGCTGGCCGGCACGCCCCTGACGACGCTCCTGCTCCTCGTCTACTTCCAAACGCGAGGGCAGTTCAACCGCCGGTTCCCCACATACGACCTCCTCCTAAAGTTTGTCCTCAACCAGACGTGGGAGAAGCTCAAGCGCGGCGATTATAGAAGGAGCCTCATAAACCCCGGCTACTTTATTGAAGAGGCAGATAAGGACGGCTTTCTTGAAAACAAACCGGAGATCGGGAGCCAGTACGACATGCTCTCCCTTTTATCCTACGAAAGCCTTTACGGCTCAGATGCAGCGCAGGCGGAAGTGACCGTGACGACGAAAAGGGCTCTTTCAAAAACTGAGCTTCAGCGACATTTTTTCGATTGGTTGGAACGGGAAAGCCAAAAAGGCGTGGCGTGGTTAAAAGGCTTGGATGGCGGCAAGATCATGAAAAAGGCGGATGAGTGGCTGGATATCTTTAAGAAGGAACACCTGTTGATCTCGGCAGGTTACGATCGGTACCTCTTCATCCATTCCACCGTCATGGAATTCCTTGCCGCACGCTATCTGCAAACGCAGCTTGGCAAGGACAAGCGGCTTCTCAAAAAGGACATTGCATCCATGATCAACGCCAGGGAGCGCCAAGGGCTGGAAACCCTCCCGATGTGCTGCGGGCGGGACTATAACGACGGGTTCCTGCTCCTCTCACTCCTAAAAGACCATTTTTCTATGAAACCGCCATTTTCCCCGAAAAACCCCTTGCAAGGCGGAGACGAGGGAACCACCTTCATATCCACCATCCCCTTCAGATGCCTTGCGGAGACGGAGGCCGCGGAGAAGACCTCGCTCGACGCCCTCACCATCACCCGTTTAAGAAACGCGGAGGAAAACAGGATAGGCCGTGGCAAGGATGCAAAGGGGTGGGTGTATGAAGGGATGAAAAACATCCTCACGTCATCGCCTGAGCAGGACTTGAAAGATGCGGGGGAACGCTTCAAATCGCTCATCCCCCTGTGCAGAGATGTCTTTACCGGGCAATACCTGCAACGCGAAACCCTTTCTTCCCTTATTCCTGCCCAAAAGGCATTTCTCAATGT
>CAYHFB010000493.1:0-3209 GCA_964355695.1 uncultured candidatus Brocadiaceae bacterium | reverse complement strand
TTTAACAACAGTGGTGAAATCAGATACAAGCGCCTTCTCTGCTCCTGTAAGCTTCATTCCAAAATCAGAGAAGGCTAAATTCCACAACTCATCGTAATTTTCTTTCAACACCCTTATTTTATGAATATCTTTTCTGGAAAATCGTTCCGTGAAAATAGCCTCTATGTAACTATTATCATTAAGGACGTGCCTTGCCCATTCCGTATCAGAGGCTGTGGGTATCACATCAAAATGTTTTATTGCTGCAAGAACGTGCCGGTGTGAATGTGGCGCAACAATACTACCAACTTCTGACAAGTCTAGCTCTTCTCGCGCATTACAGGAGTTGTGGTTGGAAATACGCTGAGTAGTTATGAAATTCTTATATTTGAAACTTACCGGAAAACCAAAAGGCTTGCTGATAAATTTGCTTGATAAAAACAGTAAAGAACATAGGGTGTCGCTTGTCACAGAAGGGTTTGCAAAGTTGCCCAAAGGTTAATCTCCGTGAAACTCCGTGCTCTCTGTGTCTCTGTGGTGAGTAGTTACAAAATAGCTGAAATATCGTCCGTTAAAACCCAAAGATGTGGTGCCGAAAAACGAAGTGTGGACATCGTAAGATATCGATGTTTACGGTAATACGAATTTTGTTTGTCGAACTTGGGTTAACACGACAAAAAATTATCCCGTTAATCCTGTTATCCTGTCAAAAATTACGTTAGCGCATAGCGGGTGTCCACCCGTCGGTGAGTGATATGGGGGATGCGACATGAATAACGGTTTAATGGTGTTTGTTGATTTGCCAACTTAACACGCATGGGGTTTCCCCGTCTCCGGCTTACAAAGTCCTCGCCAGGCGAAAGCCGGTGGTGAAGCATGAAAAACAGGGGGTGACGGGGAGGCGATACGTCGTACGAACAAACTCCAACTCATTGAACCAGGAGCCTCCGCGAATAACACGGTTATCCCCGCTGGGAGGTCCCTGTGGATTGTACTTCGGGCTTTTTTTGTAGTAATCTACACAGTACCAATCCCAGCACCATTCCCATACGTTACCGGTCATGTCGTACAATCCAAACTCGTTCGGCTCAAACGAGCCAACGGGGGCGGTATGGGTGTGTCCATCATCATATCCCTTCCAAATATTCCACGGCCATTTGGGATGGGAACGTTTCAACATTTCGTCGGAGATATTTCCTCCACGCATACCTTCAGGCGCTCCATCTCCCCATGCGAATTTATACCCCTTCTCACCACATCGCGCAGCATACTCCCACTCGGCTTCGGTTGGAAGCCGGTAACCGTTCGCACTGAAATCGGCGCATACGGCTTTTCCTTTTATGGTATAAACGGGCGTTAACCCCTCTTTCCTGCTGCGCCAATTACCATAGGCGATTGCGTCGTTCCAGCTTACACACACCACCGGATGATGATGAGATTGTGCAAAGTAGGGATTGAGCCAACATGCGTCGCTTTTTTGCGCCAATAAACAGTCAGGGGTAACTACAAATGAGCCTTCTCCTTTTTCCGCATCGGTTTGGTAGCCGGTTTCCTCTACGAATTCACGGAATGCCTCCCTTGTTACCGTGTATTTCTCCATATAAAAGTCACGGATATGCACCCTATGCACAGGTTTCTCAAACATCAAGCCGTTACGGTTACCCATTTCAAACCAGCCGCCACGCACGTGCACCATGGATGAGACAGATGTTCTAATCAAAGATAATACCTCCGGTGTTTTTCGGAAAACACCTTACATTATTTAATTTTATAAATGCAAAATGGTAAAAAAGCGTCAGACACCCGGTATCGGGCGTCTGGAAACGGTAGCTGCTTGAGATGTTAACCCATTTATTAAGGAAAATCACGGAAATAATACACACCCTTTTCGGAAAGCATACAATCAATGGTTGAAAGTGTAGAACCTGTTTTGTTATTATATGGATCATTGACTTGCACCAGCAAGGGTGGGTATGCGTGCTACGTTGAGAAATGAAATAAAGGCTCGTTCTGTATTAGGGATTGCAAATAAATAACTTTTACCACTTCATTCTAACGATTTTAGAATTTTATAGTTCCACTCACCGGGAAAAACAAATTCACCGCAGAGGGCGCGGAGAAAAAGGGTTCGTCAGGAAGAGCTAAAAGATCAAACCGCCAATGAACACTAATAAAGAAACCCACGAGCGTGTATTCGCGGTTAAAAGTGGTCGTTGTTTCTCCGCGCCCTCCGCGGTAGAGTGTCTTTGCCGTATTGGCGTTTGTTTGCGTTCGTTTTTTCTAAAACAAACAAACTTGTACATGGTATTATTTTACAGCCCCTTACGCCCTTTCAGGGCTTAGTGGTTTAAACTTGTCCCCGGAACGCTGCCCGGAGCTATGCTATTTAGCCCCTTCCGGGCTTGAATTAACACCTATTGGCACAGGGCGGAAAGCCTCTGTATATGCGGGAGAGACGTAATGAAGGTCGGTTTTTTGCAAACACAGCCCGTTTTTGGGAAAAAGCAGGAGAACGTGGAGGCTGCTGTCTCGTTGATAAAGGGGATGGATGCCGATTTGGTGGTGCTGCCGGAATTGTTCAACACCGGCTACCAGTTTACTACCTGGGAAGAGGCCCTCGCCCTGGCAGAAGCAGTTCCAGACGGTGAAACCACACAGGCGTTGATTAAGCTGGCAAAGGAAAAACATATTTCCATCGTGGCCGGTTTGGCCGAGCGTGAAAAGGGGGTCTGTTATAATTCCGCCGTATTGGTTAGCCCACAAGGATTTGTCGGCTGCTATAGAAAGTTGCACCTTTTTTATCATGAAAAGCTTTGGTTTGCGCCGGGTAACCGCCCGTTGGAGGTCTATACCATCGGCACGGTAACGATCGGGATCATGATATGCTTTGACTGGTTTTTCCCCGAGGTTGCAAGGGCTTTGGCGATCAAGGGCGCCGATATCTTATGTCATCCGGCAAATCTGGTGCTGCCCTATTGTCCCCAGGCGATGATTACGCGGTGTATAGAAAACAGGGTGTTTGCCATTACTGCAAACCGTATCGGTACCGAGCGCCGCACGGAAGAGTCGCTTTCTTTTATCGGTACCAGCCAGATTCTTGGCACAAAGGGTGAGATACTCTACCGCGCATCGCCGGATCGGGAAGAATCGATGGCGATTGAGATTAACCCTCACAACGCCCGCAACAAGCACATCACCCCCGTTAACCACCTGTTTGACGACAGGCGGAT
>CAYHFB010000492.1:0-3215 GCA_964355695.1 uncultured candidatus Brocadiaceae bacterium | reverse complement strand
TTTTTTTTCAATACTATTCATGCCGTGAAAAATACGATAGAGTACGGGAAGCACAAGTAATGTAAGGGCGGTTGACGAGAGAATCCCGCCAATTACCACGGTGGCAAGCGGACGTTGTACTTCCGCCCCCGTTCCCGTTGCCAGCGCCATCGGCAAAAACCCCAGCGATGCTACGAGCGCTGTCATAAGCACAGGACGCAGGCGCGTAATGGAACCCCGAAGGATTGCCGTATCCAGGAGATTGCCTTCTGTCCGCAGTTTGTTGATAAATGATATCATGACCAGTCCGTTTAATACTGCCACACCGGAGAGCGCTATAAATCCAACGCCCGCCGATATTGATAGCGGAATGCCGCGTAGCCAAAGGGAAACAACTCCTCCTGTAAGGGCAAGAGGAACGCCGGTAAAGACCAGAATGGCATTCTTTATAGAGCCAAAGGTCGTAAACAACAAAAGAAAGATCAGTAAAAGGGTGATGGGGGCAACAATTTGTAAGCGCTTTCTGGCGGAAATCATCTGCTCAAATTGTCCGCCCCAGGACGTCCAGTAGTTAGCCGGTATGGCGACGTCTTGTTTGATCTTCTTTTCCGCCTCTTTTACAAACGAACCTATGTCACGTCCGCGCACGTTTGCCGTTACCACAACGCGCCGTTTGCCGTTTTCTCTGCTAATTTGATTGGGCCCCGGTTTAATGTCAAACGTTGCAATAGCGCCAAGCGTTACATAGCCTGGCCGTTTACTTTCCTCCAAATAGTTCGCCCGTAATGCGCCTCCATAGGAAGCGTCTCTCGTATTAGGTAAAGGAATTGGTAATCGCTTGAGTGCTTCGATATTACTTCGCATATTCTCCGGCAAGCGTACCAAAAGTTCAAACCGGCGGTCGCCTTCAAAGACTTTCCCCGCGCTCTTTCCGCCAATCGCTATCTCAATTACATCCTGCACGTCGGAAACGTTAAGGCCGTAGCGGGACATTTCTTTACGGTTCATTTGGATTGTCAGAACCGGCAGACCCGTTACCTGCTCAACTTTGACGTCTGACGCACCCTGGATTTTTTCAAGGGTTTTGGATATTTTTTCGCCTGTTTCGTTGAGGACGTCCATATCGTCTCCAAACACCTTCACCGCCAGGTCGCTGCGCACCCCAGCAATAAGTTCGTTGAAGCGCATCTGGATAGGCTGAGTAAATTCATAATTATTTCCGGGGATTTTTTTCAGGCATTCCTCGATCTCATGAACTAACGCTCCCTTCGATTTACGCGGATCAGGCCAACCGGACCTGGGCCTGAGCATTACAAAGGTGTCGGCAACACTTGGCGGCATAGGGTCGCTTGCTATCTCCGCCGTCCCTATCTTGGAAAAGACGTTATCCACTTCAGGGAAGCCTTTTATCTCCTTCTCAAGTGCGTGTTGCATCTCTACGGCTTGCGACAGGCTTGTTCCAGGGATGCGGAGGGCGTGTATCAGGAGGTCGCCTTCGTCTAAGCTTGGTAAAAACTCACTCCCCATGCGTGTGGCTAAAAGTCCACACAGAATAACGATTACGCACGCCGTTGTGACAACGAACGCCCGATTATGCATAGCCAGGTTCAGGATGGGGGCGTATCCCTTCTTAGCCCATTTCATGAGCATATTTTCTTTCTCAGAAAGCCTCCCCGAAAAAAACAATGCCACCGCCGCAGGAATAAAGGTTACCGAAAGGATCATTGCGCCAAACAGGGCAACGATCACGGTAAATGCCATGGGATAAAACATCTTTCCCTCAATGCCCGTCAGGCTCAGAATTGGCAGATAAACGATCATAATAATCAATTCGCCGAACATGGTCGCTTTTCGAACCTCTTTTGACGCCTCAAAAACGGCTTCAAACCGTTCCTCGCGCGTCAGCAATCGCCCAAGCCTGTGTTGCTCCTCCGATAATCTTCGAATACAATTTTCGACGATTATTACCGCGCCATCAACGATAATCCCAAAGTCAAGCGCCCCAAGGCTCATGAGGTTTGCGCTCACCTTGTGGCCTGCCATTCCGGTAATGGTGAATAACATGGACAATGGAATAACCAGGGCGGTTATGAGCGCCGCCCGGATGTTGCCTAAAAAGAGGAACAGGATTACTATTACGAGGAGCGCTCCTTCAGCAAGGTTTGTTTTAACGGTGTTAACCGTGGCTTCCACAAGCGTTGTGCGGTCATATATGGTTTTGGCAACGACTCCTTCCGGCAGGGTGCGGTTAACGTCAATCATCTTTTCCGCAACCCTCCTGGAGACCTCCCGGCTATTTTCGCCCATGAGCATGAAGACCGTGCCCAGAACAACCTCCTTTTCGTTTTCCGTGGCGGCGCCCGTACGGAGTTCCTTTCCAAGCAAGACCTCTGCTACGTCCTTGATAAAGATGGGGACTCCTTTATGGTTGCCAATGATAATCTGCCGAATATCTTCAATATCCGCCACCTGCCCTGGCGTCCTGATCAAATACTGTTCTCCGCTGTGTTCGATGTATCCCGCACCAACGTTGGCATTGTTTACGGCAAGGGCTTGAAGAACATCGTGGAACGACAGTCCGTAGGCAATCAGCTTGTCGGGATAGGGAGTCACATGATATTGTTTTTCATAGCCGCCGATGGTATTGACGTCGGTAACGCCGGGAATATTCCGTAGTTGAGGTCTGACGACCCAATCTTGAATGGTGCGCAAATCGGTAAGGGTGTAAGGAGTCCCATCCTTCTTCAGGTATCCGTCTTTATTCTCTACCGTCCACATAAATATCTCGCCCAGGCCGGTTGTGATTGGCCCCATATTCGGCTCAATAGCGGATGGCAGTTTTCCCTTGACCTCCTGGATACGTTCGTTGATCAGTTGGCGCGCAAAGTAAATATCCGTTCCATCCTGAAAAATGACCGTTACCTGGGAAAGTCCGTAACGCGAGAGTGAGCGCGTTTCTATCAGTCCCGGTAAACCGGCTATTGACGTTTCTATGGGAAAAGTAATACGTTGTTCAACCTCAAACGGAGAGTATCCGGGGGCTTCCGTATTGATCTGTACCTGTACGTTGGTTATGTCAGGTACGGCGTCTATAGGAACTTTATGGTAGTTGTACACACCCAAAACGGCAACCGCCAGGGTTACCACAAGGACGGCCCAGCGGTGGTGGATGGAAAGTTTTAAAACTCGTTCAAGCATAGTAGTAAGTCCTAATGTAGAAATATGAAATTCGAAAT
>CAYHFB010000491.1:0-3216 GCA_964355695.1 uncultured candidatus Brocadiaceae bacterium | reverse complement strand
GTAGGGCAAGGCTTCAGCCTTGCTGACGTCTGAACACACACCAGGGGTTGCGCAACTTCAAAGCAAACTTAAACTCTGGTGCATGATATTGCCCTGACGAAATAATTGAACTTAACGTTGCTATCTAAAAGTATGCTATGATACAATAGAAGAGTCGGACGATTATGAATCGCCAGACCGATAAGGTATCGGTTAAAAAACGGTACTCTCTTAAAGGGGAAAAATGAAAACTATTCTATTTGCACTCGTGCTTCTTTCGTTACCAATGTTTGCATCCTGTAGTTCGGAGCAGATTGGAAATATGTTAAAAGATGCAGGCGTTAGTGGAATAAGTACAGAAGATGTGGCTTCCGGGCTTAAAGAAGCCTTGCTAAAAGGCGCTTCTGAAGGGTCAGACCGGCTGTCTCTTAGAGACGGCTTTTACAAAAGTGCATATAAAATTGCTTTACCTCCCGATGCCAAGCCGGTCTGTGATAAACTCGGTATGATTCCCGGTTTTGACAAAATAGAAGAATGCCTGGTCGAAAAAATAAACCGCTCGGCCGAGGATGCGGCTAAAAAAGCGAAACCCATATTTGTCTCAGCCATCCGACAAATGACGATAAAAGACGCCTGGAATATTTTGAAAGGAGACGATATTGCAGCAACACAATATCTGATCAGCACAACGAAGCAATCCTTATATAATGAATTTAAGCCCGTTATTGTCGAGTCACTAAACAAGTTAGGCGCTTTGAATTATTGGTCATCTGCCGTCGATCGATACAACAAGTTTCCATTCGTTAAACAAATAAACCCGGATATCGCAGACTACGTCACCGGCAAAGCATTAGATGGTTTGTTTCAAAAGATTGCAGAAGAAGAAAAAGACATTCGCAGCAACCTGAATGCCCGCACCACAGAACTTTTGAAAAGGGTTTTTGCGAAGCAGAATTAAAGAATTCCAAAATAAACCATCAAATAATTATGATAAAAAAACTACTTATTCTTTTCTTGCCGGTAATTGCCCTGGCAATACTCGCGGCCACTCAGACACAGGCGCAACAACACGTTGCGCGACGACTGGGACATCCCACCACGCGCTTTGCCGATCCACTTCACACACCGGCAGACCTGCGTGACCGGCTTACCTCAGAAAAGCTGTCGGATGACGTTGCCGTTATTGTGAACCTGTGCGAGGGGTGGCAGGGTGATATTGCCGATTTCCGCCAAGCGGCAGCAACCGCGCCAATTACGTCCCTGCAAATTCCCGTCGGAGCCCGCCTGCCTGCTATGTCATCGCGCGATAACGGCAAACCAATTCTGCTCCGTGATGTACTATGGGGGGGCAAGGAGCCGATTGACGCGTATGAATTCTTCTTTTACTCGAAAGGCCGTCATTACCGCTGTGTGACGCCCAAGGCGTGTTGTAATTTTTGGATTGAATATATCGGCCCGGATAATCGGGTTCCCATCCTGTCGATTGAGTGCAACACGCCGTTAGAGGCTTCAGTTCTCCGTCCCATTCGGGTTTGTCTGACCGTAAAGAATGTCGGTGACGCGACGGACGAATTGATCACCGTAACGCTGCCAATCCCCGCAGGCGCAATATTCACCAGTCCAGCCGGGGAAGCCAACACCACGGCACGCCGTGCGTTCTGGCGTATTCGCAATCTTGCGCCCGGAATGAGCAAGCAGCTTTGCGCAGACTTTACCGCGACGCAACCCTGCATACTGGAATTCGGCTCCTCCGCGCACGGCACAACCGCCGAACCGGTACAAGCACTGTGTGCCACTCGCGTGACGGGCCTCCCCGCAGTGCTGTTTGAGGTTGTAGACATTGCAGATCCCGTTGAGGTCGGTCAGCAAGAAACCTACGAACTCAGCGTAGTCAACCAGGGATCATCCGTACTCACCAACGTGGTAATTATTTGCACCCTGGAGGATAGCCAGCAGTTCGTCTCCGGTAGCGGCGCAACGGATGCAACAGCACGTGGTCGCACGATCACATTTGCACCGCTTGCAGAACTATCCCCAAAAGACACGGCAAAATGGCAAGTTGTCGTCAAGTCCCTTAGTGAAGGCGACGTACGCTTTGCCGCCGAGCTCACGAGCGACCAATTCAAGCGCTCAATCACAGAAACGGAAGCAACCCGGCAATACTGAATTGCTGCCTGAAAAACCATTGAGCGCCCGAATGGCAAACCACGAAACCGTGTTCCCGAAAAAAAAACTAACACCCGCTAAAGTGCAGAAATTCCGGGAGATGATCTACGGTTATTACCGGGAACATGGCCGCACCATGCCCTGGCGGTTGACGCACAATCCGTACCACATCCTGATTTCAGAGATCATGCTTCAGCAAACCCAGGTGCAACGGGTACTGGAAAAGTATGAACCGTTTCTTAATGCATTTCCGGACTTTTCCGCACTTGCACGCGCGCCGCTGAGTGAAGTACTCGCCACGTGGCAGGGGCTGGGCTATAATCGAAGGGCAATCGCCCTGAGCCGGATTGCACGGATAGTCCTGGAAGATTTCTGCGGCTCCCTTCCCTCTTCAGTAGACACACTCATGACGTTTCCCGGCATCGGCCACGCAACCGCCTCTGCAATTGCCGCCTTTGCATTTCAAACCCCTGCGGTTTTTATCGAGACAAACATACGGCGGGTTTACATCCATTGCTTTTTCGACGACAGGGACAACGTCCGGGACGATGAAATCCTTCCTCTGGTAGAAACGACCCGCGACGCATCAAACCCGCGTGAATGGTATTACGGGGTCATGGACTATGGTGTAATGCTCAAGAAAAGCTATGAAAACCCGAACAGGAGAAGCGCCCATTACCAAAAACAGTCTCCCTTTGAAGGCTCAAACAGGCAAATGCGGGGGATGATTTTGAAGGCGCTTACCCGCCAGCCGCACGTCACCGGGCAAGAAATCGCCCGCCAACTTCAGGCAGACACAACTATCCTGAAAAAAAACCTGCTGCAACTTCAAAAAGAGGGCTTTATTAAAAACGTTCGGGGGAAGATTGCCATTGCATAGCACGGCAAAGCCGCAACCAGATTTCCCCCTGCATTTACCGGCTGCGAATTCAACACGTTAGCCCTGTTCGCCTGGGGCGGCGGCATTTTTCTCGCATCCACACGCAAGCGAAAGCGCCTGAGATACGCGGCTTTGGTCTCTGTTAACGCTATAAACAATTCTCAAATCTCACACAGAATACCTGTATTTCC
>CAYHFB010000490.1:0-3225 GCA_964355695.1 uncultured candidatus Brocadiaceae bacterium | reverse complement strand
GTAAAATACTAACGTACCGGGTTATCTTAACCGCCCCCCTCCTCTTAACCGCGCCAGGCGGCGACCCGAACAGCGCGGACACGCACCTTTTTATATCCGGAAGCGCTATCAGGGGCGCGCTTGCGTCGGAATACCTCAGAAAGCGTCCCGTGAACGACCCTGCCGCGAATGACGAATTCAACAATATGTTTCTGTCTGGCGCGGTAAGATTTCTGAATGCCTATCCGAACCCCCTTTGCGATGAATTTTCTCATAATATCCGCCTGCTTCCAACCCCACGCTCGTTTAGAGTGGATAAGGGGAATCCTTCAACCGTCTTCGACCTTGCGTCAAAAGACCACGAAAAGGTTTATCGAGATAGCCAAACAAAACTCCCGCGCCAGTTGAAAAGCCTGACCGGTGAATTTGTCCTCCTTTCCGGCCCAACGGTTTTTCATTACACGCCTGTGACTGCCGTTCGCCTCCATAACCAAAGGGATAGAAAGGCTGGGCGTCCGGTTGAAGGCAATATCTTTTCATACGTCTCCCTGCAACCCGGCGAGCGCTTTATTGGAAACGTCCTGATGGACTCGGATGCGCATTTTGAGCAGTTGCGGGAACTGGTTCTGTCTCTGAAATATCTTGGCCGTTCACGAAGGGCGGAATATGGCGGCGGCATCATGATAGAAATTCTCCCGGAACAAAAAAGCGGCGATTGGAGAGAAACCGGCACAACCCAAACCCCGACCGATAACGCTACCGGTCAATTAGTAGTTACCCTCCTTTCCGATTATATCGCTAGCGACGTTACCGCCCAATCAACCATTGATAGCTTTACCGCTGAACTGCGCGATAACGGAATACCCTGCGGCAATAAAGAAGATCGCTCTTTTGTTGATTATGGCATACAGGGCGGATATCCGGGCGTGTGGCATTTGCCCTATCCGCAAGCCAGTTCAATTGCAGCAGGCAGTGTATTGGTAATCCGGACGAGTGAGCCGCCAAATGACGGCCTGGTAAAAAAACTGGAGTGGAATGGCCTTGGCGCCCGCAAAACTGAAGGGTTTGGGAGGATATGCTGTAACTGGCATGGGAAAAAAAAGGATTTTGACTATTGTATGGAGACGTACGCTAACCCTTCGCCGGATGCTCAAGGTGGCGACGATAATGAAACGGACGACGACCTGCTGGCCTTTATGCGCAAGCAAATCCTTGCGGAGGCGTTAAACCGTGAGCTATCTAAAGAAATCAATGCACTGTTGCAAGGATACCGCCCTTCCGCTAAAACACCTTTAAGCCTGCTGGGACGTTTGCGGGCTATGGTAAGAACGGCAAATAAGCACAATGACATATTGGATTGGCTTGCCAATTGTAGCGACAAACCCGCCGGCAAGGCGCTAAATGGCCTGATTATGGAAAATGCAAAATTACCAGACTGGATTAAACAGTTTTTAGAAATTCCTCAGCAGGGAACAGACCATCGGATATGGATCAGACTCAATGCCGAAGGCCTTTGTAAAAAGAAGGCGCTCCTTGATGACTTGGCTGAAAGCACAAAGGAACTTCATAATGGTGAATTCATTTGGAAATATCAGCAAAAAATGCTGGAAGCCCTTTTGTCCGGCATGATTGATATAATCAAAAAGGAGGAAATGAATGGCTGAAAATGCGAGAGGCGTCAAAAGAAGATTAATAATCAATGCAACGCTGGAACTGACGTCGCCCACCCACTTTGGCGGCTCTGACCCCAATGATATTCAGGATATGCCGATTGCCAGGGATGCCATTACCGGCAAACCAATCTTGTACGGTACCACGCTCGCCGGACTCTTGCGGGCGGTCGTATCCAACCGTATTTCCAGCCCAGATGATAAAGAACCGCCACAGGTGTTCGGCTTTTTTGGTGGAAGCAAAGATAGTAAGGATGACGGCGAGCAGAGCGCTTTTATCGTAAACGATGCCATCGCAGAAGGAGAAAAGCACCCGACGGACATAAGAGACGGCGTATCCATTAATCATAAAACCGGCGTGGCACAAAAAGGCGCAAAGTTCGACATTGAACTCATCAGGGCGGGCACACGCTTCCCTCTCCATTTCGAACTGGTTCTGGACGGAAGCAAGGACGCAGAACTCATCAGTTGCTTACTCACGTGTATGGACGCCCTTGAAAAAGGTGACGTCCTTTTAGGCGCGAGGAACCGAAAGGGTTTTGGCAGGTGCGCTATAGCTAAAATCCATTCAAACAATAGCCGCTGGAAGGTGCAGGACTTCGACGTGACTACCAGAGAAGGTCTTCTCCAGTGGGCCGTATTTGAGCGTGAAGTTCGGTTACCCAAAGGATGCCCGGAAAACAAACCCTCTTATTTTGAATCAACGGAACAGTTTCTACAAAGCGCGTCACCTAACGGCATTGGCGCTTGCACCATCCACCAAAACCACCCTGCAGAATTATCGGTTACGATACATCTGAAGGTGAGCGCGTCAATATTAATAAAATCAGGCGGCCATTCCCCTGATGAAGCCGACGCCACTCATCTTACAACCTTTAACGTGAAGGGCAAGCGCACACCCATCATCTCCGGGACAAGCCTCGGCGGCCTCTTGCGGGCAAGGGCGTTAAAGATCGCCAACACCTTTGATTCAACGGAAAACAAGGCAATCGCGGGCAAAATGGTCAACTCGCTATTCGGCAACCGCGATACGGGCGCGGACGTCAAGCCGAAGGCCGGACGGCTTTACGTGGAGGAACGCCCCATTCATGACGGCAAGCCTTTACGCCACACCCGCGTCATGATCGACCGCTGGACCGGCGGCGCCCTGGAACACCACCTCTTTGAGGCCGACGCACAGTTTGGCGGCAAGACGGATATCGTTTTCCGGATTGTATCGCCGGATGAACCGGAGATCGGCCTCATGCTTTGCGTGGTAAAAGACCTTTTTACCGGCGACCTCCCCATCGGCAGTGAAAGCGCCATTGGCAGGGGACGTTTACTTGGAGAAACAGCGGAGATTACCTACAACAACACGTGGACGCTTCACGGCAACGAAAACCGCACCTTCACCGTCAAAGAGCGTGGAGAGCAACTTCAAGTGTACGTGGACAAATTCTTAGCAAAATTCGGCCACAAAAAAAACCCGTAGGGCAAGGCTTCAGCCTTGCCCCTCCCTGAATACGCGGAGAGGGCGCAACCTTAAATGTACAGGAATTTCAATGTAGGGACACGGTGCCCGTGTCCTTGTGCAAAA
>CAYHFB010000489.1:0-3239 GCA_964355695.1 uncultured candidatus Brocadiaceae bacterium | reverse complement strand
CGACACCTTCCAAAGTGCAAATTATGCCCGTTCGTAGTATAGCACTGCAAAGCCGCAACCAAAATGCGTTTAACCACAAAAGACACAAATTTTCACGAATTATTATTGGGGAACGAAGGGGAACTTTCGAAAAAAGACTTGAGATGATTAATCCCTGGCAGAATACTATTTGATGGTAAAGATATGACCGGGTGAATGAACGTTTGTGTAAGAAACCATTTAACACCTAACAGAATCGAGTAAATACCTGATGAAACACGTTATTTGCATTGACGACAGTCCCACGTACCTCAAGATTCTTGAGACTATACTGACCGGAAAAATAAATGATCCGGACTATTGTTTTGAGTTTTTCAATGATCCGTTGAAGGGAATGAAGCACCTTGAAGCGTTGCATAAAAGCAAACAAGAGGTAGCAATGGTAATCTCCGACTATCTTATGGCCGGTATGAATGGACTGGAACTCTTAAAAAAGACCAAATCTCTTTACGGTAACGCGAAATACGTTCTTTTAACGGATAGTGAAGAACTGGGACTAGCCGTAAATGCGCTGAACAGCAAAACTCTGGACAGGCTGATAATTAAAAGCCACATTAAATGCCATGATGACATCGTGACTGGCGTTAGAAATCTGTTGGGCGCCTACCAGATGGAACAACTCGTACACTCGCAGCAAATAGATATGGAAAGAATTATCGAAACACAACGCCTTCAACTTATCCAAACCGAACGGATGGCGTCTGTCGGCGTCATGTCAGCAGGGGTTGCACATGAAATAAACAACCCGCTCAATATTGCCATGGGTGACATCCACATGATAAGAAGGGATTTGTCAGACCTGCTGGAGCTGATCCGGCTCTACTTGAAATTAAAATTATCCGGCAAGGATTCTACAGAGATTGAGAGTTTTAAAGAAAAGATAGACGTCCAGTACTTATTGGAACACGCTGATGACAAACCAGCCCGTTGCGAGAATGCATTGCGGAGAATACAAAAAATAGTTAAAGACCTTGACACTTTTACCTATTTAAATAAAGGCGAGATCGTTTTCGTAAATATCAATGAATGCATAGAATCCGCAATACAATTAATTCCTGAAAAATATAAGCATGGTGTCGAAATGATCAAATCATTCGCACAACTGCCCCCAATAGAATGTTACGGCAGAGAAATTAACCAGGTCTTAATGAGTCTTCTACTCAATGCATGCCAGGCAATGAAAGGCAACGGGGTTTTAAAAATTCAAACTACCGCGGAAGATGATAAGTATGCCGTCATAAAAATAATTGATAACGGCCCAGGCATTCCACCGGAAAATCTCAAACGGATATTCGAACCTTTTTTTACAACGAAACCCATAGGTGAAGGGGCGGGTCTTGGCCTAACCCTTTGTTATACAATCATGGAAAAGCACGGTGGTGAGATAACCGTCGTCAATAATCCTGACAAAGGCGCTCAATTTACCGTAAAGCTTTTAACAAAAGGGGTAAAGGAAGGTTAACATATCCGAACGACTCTGGGGGACAGTAGTTTGCCACACATTAGGCGGCTTATGGTATTTATACGCGGGTACACGGGCGCCGCGTCCCTATACTACACACCGGTATGCAAACGTGGCTGGCTGAATCTCTGATCGTTTTTACCCCGGTGGTTCCGGGCTTCTCAGCGCGGCCTTGTAGCCGAGCATGGCGGCTTCTACGTAGCCTAACCGTTCATAGCACTGAGCAATAAGCAGCAAAGCGCCCTTATCATCAGGACGTCTCTTTAAAAACTCCTCAAGAAACGATATCGCCTTTTCATATTCCTCTTGTATTACATACAATTTTCCCACTTTCAACAACACGTCATTGTCTGCAATACCTTCCGGGATTGTTTTTAAGAGGATGTTAACGGCGCTGGTGTAGTTTTTTAGGCTACGGTAACAAAGCGACAGGTTTTTGTATGCAGTAAGTTCTTTTGGGTTTAGCGCTATGGCCTTTTGCAGGTGGCTTATTGCCGTTTGTGTCTGCCCTAATTGTTCAAAGCAATAACCTAAGCCGTTGTGTGCGGCGTAATCATACCCCAGCGTATCAATCATGAGAGAAGTTGTGTGCATATTTTTGAGATACCATTCCCGCAGGGATAAATACCTGTCAAAGCGATCAATTGCCATAGAGTAAGCGCCTTCCATGAGGTGGGCGCAGGCAAGAGTGAAAACGATATCTATGTTTTCCGGGGTGTGGCCTCGATTCGCCAGCATTGATAAAGCGGCATGGCACAATTCCCGTGCTTTCGCCGGGGCATCCGCGTGGAGATAGCAATTGGCGGTTTCATACATGATCATCGTGTGGTGGCGCAGGTTGTTGTCGGGGGTGATGAGCCTGAGCGCCTCCTCGCCCGCCTGAATGCCGTCGTGAAATAATTCCTGGGTACGAAAGTTTCTGATAAGGTTAAACCATGCAAAGCCATGGTGTTTGTCCTGCGATATTTGTTTTTTGAGTAAACCCGTGGTCAGTTCCCACTTTTTCCGCATCGTTTCCTTATCAAGGTTATAGCCGTGGTGGTAAAGCCTGATCTCCGTCGGCATCTGCTCGCCTTCCACTATGATTTGTTCGTGGATAATGTCCTGATAAAAGGCCTTGCCACGCCTGAATACCCGTGTATTGTAGAATGTGTGGCGGCTATTGTTTATCGTGCTGATAATGGATACGACAACGCCGTTATAGTGGGCGTTATCAATGGCTTGCCGCAGTGTGGGTATATCCGCCTGTTCCAGTTCTTCATCTGCATCGATCTGGAGAATCCAGTCTCCAGATGCATAACGCAGGGAATGATTTCTAGCCTCACTGAAACTGTCGTTCCATGCATGAGAATAAACACGCGCCCCGAAGTTTTTGGCAAGAGCAACGGTATTGTCCGTAGAACCCGTATCAACGATGACAATTTCATCAACGGCATTTTTGATGCTGTTCAGGCAGGTAAGGATGAGGGCTTCCTCGTTTTTTACGATCATACAGGCGGAGATGGTTGGTTTTTTTGGGTTTTCCATGGTATTCTCAATTTGACCTTCGGCGACTTTTTTAGACACGAATTTATGCATGTTTATACGTAGGGCAAGGTTTTAGCCTTGCAACTCCCTGAATACGCACCATAAGTTTATACACATCTTTTCGTTCCGTAGGGACATTTGGTAATAGGCAGGCACTTTATTGCCTGTGTGACAATAACACCTTTGATTAGTCCCATCGGGACGACAGATC
>CAYHFB010000488.1:0-3247 GCA_964355695.1 uncultured candidatus Brocadiaceae bacterium | reverse complement strand
TTACGTGTGAACACCAATAAGTTGCCGTCTGCCTAATTTAATGCAAATAATAAAGCAGAAGCTTCCAGAACAATCACATTCCCAAGCAGGAGCTTGGAAACGAGATAGAAAGGAACACAAACAATGACCATCAAAATCCAATTAAACAAAAAAATACACTCATCACCTCAAACCATAAACGACAAAGAAGAACCAAAGACCTTACTAACCGGCTTATGGGGTGCGGACAAATCCGACGCCCCCCTACTGTTGGCCTTCGCCGATGACGGCCTTATCTGGGGGAAAACGGCGGATCACGGCCTGTTCATCAGCAACGATGCCGACCCGCAATTCGGCCCGCCATTACGATGGAAGACGTTGCAAAGGCTGCACCTGTTCAGCGAAAAAAAGGAATTGAGAATCTGGCGGCATGGTGGCGGCTTTAAAGGCGTCATCCTGTCTGATGTGCCTTGTGAAGACACGCACTATTATGATGAGCTACAAATCCTGCTGGGTAACAAAATGCGAGACGGCTTTTCTTCGAAGGCGGCAAACAATATGATAAGCTTTACCCCGCTGGAAGACCTGGCCGGACAGTGGCACGCCCCCCCTATTGCCGGAAACGCGATTCCCGACGGGTCTTCATCACGATTAAGGCTGAAAATCCGCCATTACCTGAAGAAGGACGACGAAACCGGTATGCTCAGGGTGTCGATAAGCAGACTACTAAAACTCATATCGAAGGAGGACAAAAAATGACGTGGCCTACCCACAATAATCCGAGTAACGACAATAATTCCATTGCACCATACAACTTTGTGCCGTTGCCGGAAAAGGTGTTTCTAAACCCTGACGACGAGGAAAACACCCGCTCCTTACATGGAAAATATTACACCAAGGACGAAGGCAGGCACACCGGCTGGATCGACCTGAAAATCAAGGCGGAAACACCACTCTACACACGATGCGCCTTTGACCCGGCGCTGGCCGCGAAAAAGGTAACAGAGGAACCCGTGCGCCAGCAATTCTTCCACCACGGCGACCCGAACCACCCCTTTATCCCCGGAAGCTCTCTGCGGGGAATGGTCAGGTCGCTGGTTGAAGTAATTGGGTGTGGGAAGATGCAGTGGGTGAAAGATGAAAAACTTGTTTATCGGGCAGTGGGCGACACAACCTCTTTTGGACAAAGCTATCGTGAGAAAATAATGGGTAAAGACCTGAGTAAAAAAGACAACGAAATGCACTTCGAATATCCCTCTGCAAAACTAAAAGGTGGTTATCTAGAAAAGTCCGGCCATGGTTGGGCCATTCGCCCTGCAATGGAACCAAATGGGCATGGAGAATCATTTATCCACGTAAGCTATCACAGCGTCTCTTCCTTTGTAGAAAAGGGAAGCCTGAATGTTTATGAAGTATACGTGAGACCACGCCCCCGATGCCTGAGCAGACGCAGTAAGCGTGACGACAAGACACTTTATCTTAATCTGGCAGAAACGGATACCGTTTCACAAAACCCGAAAGAAGAATTGGTCGCTGCGTCGCTCGTCGTTTCTGGACACATGGGTGGAGAGCATGAAAAGCATTGGCACTGTGCCATCTATGAGCCTAATCCTGCAAGTGCGCCGGTACCAATCCCCGATACTATGTGGAATCAATATGAAGAAGATACAAAATTATCAAGGAGTACGAGAACGGAAACCAGAAAGTTAAAAAATAACAAAGACCCTCTTTTTTACCTTTTGGATGATTCAAACAACCTGGTTTATTTTGGTTCTACCGTATGTTTCCGGCTCCCCTACAACCATTCTACACTTGATTTCGTGCCGGAATCACTCAAAGATGAAGCCGGATTGGATATAGCGGAATCTCTATTCGGCACAGTCAAGAAAAAAGGTAAATTGGCCGTTAAAGGTCGGGTTTCCTTTGAAGACGCGGAATGGAAAAACACAAATGGCGCGTCACCCTTTTTTGACGACGCCAACAATGGCCGACGCATACCAAAAATACTCTCCGGCCCAAAACCAACTTCATTCCAGCATTACCTCGTACAGCCCGAAATGGCAGGGAGAAAAGAACGAATGCATTATAACAGCGCGCCAGTTAAATCTGAGGACGGTGATACTGTTATTCGGGGACATAAACTATATTGGCACAAAAACCCTCTCGGCCATGATGCGATATATGAGAAGAATTCGGATGTTATGTTAAAACAAGACGAAACAGGTATAGAACCATTATTAGAAAAAAATGGCGAAAAGAAGTCGAAAATTAGCACACAACACACCGTCATCCGCCCGGTGCGGAAAGACGTTGAATTTGCGTCGCGTATGCACTTTGAAAATTTGTCCGCTATTGAGCTTGGCGCCTTGCTAACCGCCCTGAAACTCACTGAAAACATGAGGCATAAGCTGGGCATGGGAAAACCGTTGGGCATGGGAAGCGTTCAAATAACGGCCACGTTACACGTGTGCGACAGAAAAAAGAGGTACGAAACCTTTCTGTGCGCGAGGAACGAGGAGTCGGAAAGCGAAACGCAACAAATCGAAAAAACCGCCAAAGAGCATTTCATGAATGCCCTCCTCATGCACCAAGGCGCGCCGCACGGCCTGAAAGATATATGGGACTTCCCCAGATTCAAAGCCCTTGCCGCCCTGCTTGAGTGGAAACACCCTCCGGACGTGAAACAAACAAGCTACGTTGGAATAGGAAAAGAAGAAAACGGCAATCAATGGAGGATGCATAAAATATTACCGACGCCTCTGAAGGTATCCGGTATTGAAGAACCGCTAAGCGTGAAAACCACTCCAATAGCCAAAAACAACCCACTTTCTTCATACTTTAACGCACCAGGCACAAAATCGCCAATTCCCGTTTTTTACGTTGGCGGCAAGGTGAGCGCCACGGTTGTTTCAAATGACAAAGGGAACGTGACGGTAAGATTAGATGATGGAAGCCAATTTTCACTAAAAAAGCCTTATTTCCCTTCGTTGCCGGGAACAATCATCAAAGTCAAAATAAAAACTATTGACGCCAGTGGAATGAAAATAACCGGTGTAAACCTTTAACCTGCACAGCCCACGTTGCACCCTTGTAGGGGGGATTAAGCGGAGCGTATCCACCAAATCGTGATTTTTTCCGATTAAACGTAACGCGCATCGGGAAGACAAAAAAGAGGGATATTGACGATGGATATGCTTTTGTCATATAATGAAAAAGCGTTAAAAACACAAACATCATTCAGAACCCCCCTCAAAATTGGACGGTTTTT
>CAYHFB010000487.1:0-3248 GCA_964355695.1 uncultured candidatus Brocadiaceae bacterium | reverse complement strand
CATATTTTACAGTCTTTTCCGGTTACTTGTTTAAATAGGGATGACGTCGGCGCCCCGAAAACAGCGATGGTCGGAGGAACGACCCGTTCCCGTGTCAGCAGTCAGTGCTGGAAGCGTTATGTTCGCCTGGCGATGAGGGAATTTGGCGCAAATCTGGGAACGCGCACGAAACACATTTCGGATATTATTGCCAAGGCCTGCGAAGGGCTTGAAGCAACCCGGGAGCAGGCGAAGTCTTGCGGGGATAAGATTGAGCAAATCTTTATCAAGAAGAAAGACGTGTCCGAAAAAAAGGTAAAAAAAGGCAAGGTCTCTGATAGTGTCGAAGATGCTTTAGAAGATGCCGGAGTGGAAGAAGCGGCAGGTGGTGAAAAGACAGATACCCTTTTATTTTTAAGCCATAAAGAGGTTGCTATTTTGGCAAAGGTATTTAAGGACAACGGGTTTAATCCTGATTTGGTAATCAAACAAAAGATCGATAAAAAACAAGCCAAAGAACTTGAAGATATTATTGGCAAGGTTGATGAACATATAGATGCCCTGGATATCGCCCTTTTTGGTCGAATGGTAGCTCAGGCGGCAACCCTGAATGTTGAGGCGGCGGCTTCATTTGCTCACGCTATTTCAACCCATAAGGTAACCAATGAAGTTGAATTTTTCACCGCGTTGGATGACGAATCAAAAGAACCAGGTTCCGCTCACATGGGGAGTTTGGAGTTTAATTCGGCAACCTATTACCGGTATGTAAGTCTAAATGTTGGTCAACTTTCTCAGACGTTGGGTGGTCATAATATTCCGGAGGCGATTGAAACCTTTGTGAAGGCGCTTTTCGTGGCAGTTCCCGGCGCTCGTCAGACAACGCAGTCAGGCGCTTCACCTTGGGAGTTTGCAAGGGTTCTGGTGCGTAAGGGACAACGCTTGCAGGTTCCGTTTGAAACGGCGGTTAAATCGTCAAATGGCGGCTTTCTGGAACCCAGCAAAGAGAAACTGTGTGAATATTTAGACAAGAAAGAAAAACTTGCAGGCTCTCTTTTTATGAAGATTAAAAGCTTTGATTTTGGAGAAGATGCAGAATTCAATATTGATAAACTTGTCGAAGCAATAAAGGCGGCAGTCGTGGAGGACAACAAAAAATGAACACCCGCTTTTTATTGCTCTGGTTAGAATCGCCTTTGCAATCCTGGGGAGCAGACTCAAAATTCGGCAGGCGCGACTCTCTCCCTTTCCCGACGAAGTCCGGGATAACCGGGCTTTTACTCTGTGCTCTGGGCGCATCCGGGGAACAAAAAGAGTTGCTGTCAAAACTGGCTCATCTCAGGCAAACAGTCGTGTCTTATGCCCGTACCGATAAAGCCAAAAAAGTTGATCGGGAACCGCTTTTAATGGATTTCCACATGGTGGGCAGCGGATACGATGACAAAAATCCCTGGGAAGCGCTGCTGATTCCCAAAACAAGCGAAGGGAAAAAGGCCGTCGGTGGTGGAACGAAAATGACCTACCGCTACTACCTTCAAGACGCCCGGTTTGCGGTGGCCTTGGAGGCGCCTGATGAATTAGCCGTCTCGTTTTCCCAAGCCCTGCAACATCCGGTTTATGATATCTATCTGGGGCGTAAAAATTGTGTGCCCACGGATTTTATCTATCGGGGAACCTTTGAAACGGAAGAAGCCGCTCTGCAAAAAGCCGAAGAGATCGCGCAAGAAAAAGGATTCCTGATGGAAGATTTTCGGGCTGTGGACGGTGAGAAAAATGATGATGGTGATGTGATGACCTTAAATGATATCCCGGTTCAGTTTGGCGAAATCAAGCGCTATCGGGATAGAAGGGTTACGGTGATTCCAAGGTGAGCGATCCCTCTTCCCCTGCAAGCGAAAGGAGTAGTCGGCTACTTATTAAGGTAACACGGGCGAATCTGCCGCAAGTTAAAGACAAGTATCCATTTCTGTATTTAGAACGAGGCCGTTTAGAGATAGATGACAGCAGTGTCAAATGGATTGATTGCGATAAGAATGTGGTCAGATTACCTATTGCTACTATCAATACCCTCTTGCTTGGGCCTGGGACGACTATAACCCACGAGGCGGTTAAGGTCATGGCTGCGGCCAATTGTGCCGTGTGTTGGGTTGGAGAAGACTCCTTATTGTTTTACGCAGTTGGTCAAAGTCCAACGGCAGATTCACGGAATATGCGGACGCAGATGTTGTTGGCGGCTGACCCGAAAAAATCAGTAGAAGTAGCCCGCAGAATGTATGCCCGGCGCTTTCCCCTGGCAGAACTTGACAGAAAAAGCCTAAAGGAAATGATGGGCATGGAAGGTTATCGAGTCCGGCAGTTATACGAACAGACTGCGCTTAAATACAATGTAGGTTGGAAAGGCCGCTGCTTTCAACCTGGAAAGTTTGAAATAGGGGATATTACTAATCAGGTTTTAACGTCGGCCAATGCGGCTCTTTACGGTATTTTAACTTCGGCTATTTACAGTATGGGATATTCTCCTCATATCGGGTTTATTCACTCCGGCAGCCCTTTGCCATTTGTTTACGATTTGGCTGATCTGTATAAGGAATGCCTTTGTATTGACCTTGCCTTTTCTTTGACCTTAGAAATGGCGGGAATATATAATAGGGCAAAAGTATCTGCGGAGTTTCGCAAGAGGGTAATTGATACGGATCTATTGGCTAAAATCGGCCCGGATATTCAAGATATATTAGGAGGTTGCACAGATGTTGGTAGTAATGGCAAATGATATTCCTCCGGCGGTTCGCGGAAGAATGAAATTATGGTTTGTAGAGTCACGCCCCAATGTTTTTGTTTCCGGGATTAAGGATTCAGTGGCGGATGATGTTGTGGAGTACTTATTTAAGTATTGCCCTCCCGATTCCGGGTTGATGGTTTTTCAAAAAACCAAAAAAGTCCCTGGTTACAAGATTCGGGGACTAGGGGATACCAGGCATTCTTTGGTAGAAATAAGCGGCCTACAGTTAGTGCAGGAAAAAGATGGTGTTCCATGTCATACTATATCTGGTATAGCTGAGAAAGCTTAAGCGCTATATATTGCTGTCTTCCCCGCGCGAGTGGGGGTGTTTCTAAATATCGGACGGTAAAGGTTCTGCAGATGGAGTCTTCCCCGCGCGAGTGGGGGTGTTTCCTATTCAAGTAATCCGTAGGGACGCGGTGCCCGGTCTTCCCCGCGCGAGTGGGGGTGTTTCGGATAGTGTGAAGCTGTCGGTGCTTGTCGCCTTGTCTTC
>CAYHFB010000486.1:0-3253 GCA_964355695.1 uncultured candidatus Brocadiaceae bacterium | reverse complement strand
TTCCAGCGGCGGCCATTGACGCTTACTACGTATAACGGCGTTTCGAGTGTAATGCTATGCTCTTTTCCCGCTTATTAGGGTAAAGAGAATATCAAAGTTCAGCAAAGCGAATATCGAACCAGAAATATCGAATAACGAAGTTAAAATCCAATACCCATTCGCTTTAAAACTACCTGGTGGGCAGTAGCACCCTTACCGCCCGAACGTAGTGCCTTACATTACCATCCGTGTATGCATAGTCGCAAAAACCGGCGTTTAACCAAACCACCCAAGCCGTGCCTTCCTTCCTGCAATCGGACGTCCATATCCTTGTCTGACGCGGATCAAACAGTGGGTTTGTGTGGGAGTTACTGCTTTTATTTGCTGGTTCTACTAATGAAGTTGCCTCCTCCAGGGTAGGCAGACGCCATCCGTCGTAACCGGCAAAGCGGTCTTTGTTCAGTAGGGAGAGGTATGTGTTTGCGTCCTGATAGTTCAGCTCTTTAACGGAACCCGTTTGCTGCCATGTTAAACCGCAGGCCTGGTCACACACAACGATCCCATCGTTCTGAGTCTCATACCGGTGGGGAATACCCGAGCCGGAAGGGTTCCGGTGGGCGTCAAACAATCCCTTGTTCTTCAGCATACCTTGCACAGCCTCCGGCGATAGCCCTTTTTCCGGTGTATTGCGCAACACTATCCCGGTAGCCGAACCACACGCCGTATCCGCCGTTTTGCCTGGTTCTGAAAGGGCAACGCCACTATGTACGCCCACCGGCATACCCCAGCCGATCGTTAAGCAAAAAAGCAACGCGATGGCAGAAGGCACAAACCGTCTCTTCGGACACGGTATCGTATTACCGTAATCTTTTTTCGATATATCAGGCATAACGTCTCCTTATAAAAACCTTCAATCAGGTATGAAGCGGCTTTTAACAATGTCGGGGCAATTCATGAATTGCCACGACGTTGTCGTTTGGAAAGTTCTGTACATTGAATTACGTGGCCTGCGGCGACCGTATAGGTAGCGCAGACGTCCTGCTGCATTAGTAAAACAGCAGGCGGGACGCCTGCGCTACGCTGACTCATTAGCAAAAAGATAAAACTTTATCTGCCAAACAATATCACCCACAGATACGCAATTGCAAGCCCAAGATAAGCCACGAAGGATGTTGCGAGGAGATATTGCGACATCTTTCGGGGACGCGCCCAGACCGGAAGATGGGGCGCAAGTATCCGGTAATTGAGCAAATAAAGCGCAACGGGGAACATGACGGTGCCTGCAAAGCCAATAATGGCGCTGATGATCATCAGCGTGCCCGGTGCGTCGAAGAGCATGGTGATGGATGTTACCACCGTCAGTAAGCCGAGGATGGCGTAATACCAACGCCGCAATGGATAGCGGCGGCACCCTCGAAAAAGGATGTGAAGGATGTCGGCCTGCATACGGCTTACGGCGTCGGCGGTGGCAAGCCAGGTGTCCATAAGAAATGCGGCGGCAATGACAAGAAATATAATCTTCCCTACAGGCCCCCAGCTTATCTCAAAAAACCTGCTCTGCACCACCGCCAGCTCATAATCAGAAGGCAAAATCCCTTTAGGAAACAGGAGGGCGTAAGCGAGCAGGCAGGTCATAAGGGCGGTAAGCAGGTTTCCACTGATACCGATGAGGGAATCGACGGCGAGATAGCGTCGCCAGGTGACCCATCGTTTGTGGCTTTCCGGTGACTCATCCGGCAGGCACCCGTCGCAGGTGATTACTTCCGCCTTGCCTTTAAAGAGACCCGTAATACGGCCTATGTGATGGGCCATGGCGTTCCCCTTTTCCCGCATCCAGTAGGAATAGAACAGTATCCAGAACCCGCCAAGCCCGGCAAAGGTAATGGCCGTAAGCAGCTTGGAGGCGTCGTTTTTATCCCACGGACGCGGCATGGAAGCGCCGGGGCCAAGCAATCCTTTCAAAAAAGAGGGCACTGCACGCAACACCTCCGGCTGAAGGCAAGCCCAGAACAGCCCGGCAACCGTTACCACAGCCACCACCTTCATAAACCACTCTATCAGGGTGTAGACAACACGGCTCATAAGGATTGCAACAAGAAAAACGGCAATAGAGACGTAGCCCCAGAACAAGGTCTGCCCCCGCGGACTCCATCCGGCCGGAAAGTGCGTCAGCGCGGCCATTGCCGTGCCTCCGGCGGATGCGAAGGCGCCGAACCAGAGGAACGAGAACGTCATCAAAATCCAAAGAAATATGCCGAATCGCCGGTTCAAGCGGATAAATCCGTGAAAAATGCTCTCACCGGTAAGGAGTGTGTAGCGGCCAATCTCCACGGAAATGGGGTACTGGAGCAGGCAGGCCGGGATCAGAAGGAAAAGAAAGGTTAATCCGTATTTTGCAACGATATACGGCCACCATATCAATTCACCGCTGCCCTGCGCAAGCGCCATCCAAACAATACCAGGCCCAAGCGCCGCCCGCCATCCAGGGAAGCGGGACATGGGTTTGCGGTCAAGTAATGAAAATGTATTTTCGGTAGTCATGGGTGTTTTTCTGTTAAAAAAAGATGCTTACTATGGCTGAAACACGTATCTTTCCTGGAATTTACCGCTGTTTTGTTCCCAAAAACATATTGCCCCTGTTTTCGAAAACAAACCCTCCCAATCATTAGCCACATTATGCAACAAAAGACAGTACCGAATAACGGCGGCGAATTCAAGTCCTTTGTATATTGGGATGTCAGAATATTTTTAGTTTTTCCGTTTGGCTCGCTTTGCCACTTACGCGTTTAGCGAATATTTATACTAAAAGTGGTTGCAAGAGTCTTGAGACAAAGTGCCCCATGACACAAAGTGCCCCATGGGGCACTTTGTGTCATGGGGCACTTATTCAGTATTTGTAAACTTATTTTATTGAAAATATCAGGTAGTGTTGCAACATATTTAACATAGCATCATTTTTTCAGCAAAAACCTCCTTCCCCTTGTTATATGGTCACTTACGGCAATCATGGTTTTCTTAATTTCATCGTTTTACAGCACAAACACCCCGTATAAACCACTATTATAAAAAATAATTTACATTTCAAGCATTCGGCATACGACTTGCATATAGGGTGAGATATGAACAGGTAGCCGAACAAATCAAGTTTTGAAAGATAAAGCAGTCAAAGCGGGGAATCAGCCCCTAAGTTTATATACAGGAATTTCAAACCGGTAGCGCGGGGGTTTATCCCCCGCTGGGCGTGCATACCCAATGTCATAAATCCTACTAAAAC
>CAYHFB010000485.1:0-3274 GCA_964355695.1 uncultured candidatus Brocadiaceae bacterium | reverse complement strand
GTAGTTACAAAATAACTTCTTTTTTATTGCAGTTTTGAATCGGTAAGGTACTAACGTTTTTCATAGACTGCTTTTAACCAGCAAAGACGGGTGATTCACCCTAAAATAGTCCTGGTAAAGCCTGGCTTACCTTTGTAGTTTGTTTTCGGTAGGCCGAGAGATAACCACGTATATGACAGGAACATTTCGCGTCCCCGCATTATACCGGCACACACCAATATCCGATACACGTTAAATGCGCTTACGATTACAATGCATGCATTCAACGGCAATCTCCTGAGCGGGAATAGTAAAACCAAGGTTGCTGTACACCAGATATTCCGTGGGTTTCTAAAATATTTTTCTAAAAAGTCCAGAAAATACTTGATTCAGACAATCGTTTAATGTATCCTACCCTTGTTTTTGGCGTATCTTACCAGACCATGTAAACACTTATTGAAGGAGATTGTTGGATGAATAAGCAGGAATTGATAGAGGCAGTGGCAAAGGAATGTGAGATATCAAAGGCTTGCGGGGAACAGGCAGTTAACGCAGTTTTGATGGGCATTAAGACCGGCGTAAAAAAGAGCAAGGAAGTCCGGTTGATTGGATTTGGCACTTTTTCTGTACGCAGCAGGAAGGCCAGGAAGGGGCGCAATCCACAAACGGGAGCAACTATCAGTATCAAGGCTAGTAAGACAATAAAATTCACGGCAGGGCAGGACTTCAAAGGTATGGTAAACAAATAAGCGCACTATCCGTTTATTCTTTATAAAATAAAAAAGCAGGCATTGCAGCCTGCTTTTTTATTTTAACATGCTGAAAAACAATAATTACGCCGTGCGTGTCCCCGCTGCATCAACGGGTTCAAGGGTGGCCTGCCTCTTGTTGGTCCTGCGTTCGTTCTCGGTAAGCAGCTTCTTTCTTAACCGAAAGGTTTTGGGCGTAATTTCCAGCAACTCATCATCCTCTATATACTCAAGTGCCATTTCCAGCGAAAAATCTCTGGGCGGCTGCAACTTGATCCCCTTTTCAGCGTTTGCGCATCTGATATTGGTGGCCTTCTTGGCCCGAATGACGTTTACTGAGATGTCGTTCTGTTCGCAATGTTCGCCCACAATCATGCCTTCGTATACCTGATCTCCTGGTTTCACAAACATAATACCCCGATCTTTCAAGCTGTCCAGCGAGTAAGGGGTCGCTTCACCGCCGGCCATAGAAACCAAAACACCTTGAATACGTTGGGCAATGTCACCCTTGAAAGGTTCGTAATTGTAAAAATTGTGGTACATCACGGCCTCTCCGCGTGTGGCGCTGAGCAACCGGTTCCTTAGCCCAATCAGTCCGCGAGAAGGCACCTTAAATTCAAAATGGGTAATGTTTTTGTTCGTATCCATAGTGAGCATTTCCCCTTTACGCGAGCCGAGCATGGAGATTGCATGCCCTTCATAGTCCGTCGGCACGTCGATTACCACATACTCAATAGGTTCCGCTTTTTCCCCTTTCAATTCCTTGAAAATCACCTTTGGTTTGGAGACCTGTAGTTCGAATCCCTCCCGCCGCATATTTTCAATCAATACTGAAAGATGCAAGAGTCCTCGTCCTGAAACGCGTAATGAGTCAGGCGACGTCGTGTCTTCCACTTTGAGCGCTACGTTTGACCGCAACTCCCGGTAGAGCCGCTCCCTCAGATTTCGGCTGGTAACGTACTTGCCGTCCTGACCGCAAAAGGGGGAATTGTTAACCGAAAATATCATAGAGAGCGTTGGCTCATCAATACAGATTGGGGGCAAGGCTTCCGGCTTTTCAGGGGAAGCGATGGTATCGCTAATATCGATATTTTCAATTCCCGATATGGCAACAATATCACCTGCCATTGCCGACTTTACCGGCTGCCGCCCAAGTCCTGTAAAGGTAAACAACTCGGTTATCTTGTGCATCGCGTGGTTGCCGTTTTTGTCGATTCGTACGACCTGCTGGCCGATGCTGACCGTGCCCCGGGTGATCCGCCCGATGCCGATCCTTCCTACGTAGTCGTTGTAGTCTAATGACGCCACCTGCATCTGCAAAGGCGCGCCGGCGTCTCCTTTAGGCTTTGGGACGTATTTAAGGATGGTATCCAACAACGGCGTGATGTCCGTATTGGGTTCATCCAGCGACATCTTTGCGTAACCATCGCGTCCGCTTGCGTAGATCACGGTAAAGTCCAACTGCTCATCAGTTGCATTCAATTCGACAAAAAGATCAAAAACATCATTCAGCACCTCGACGCAGCGGGCTTCAGGCCGGTCAATCTTGTTAATTACCACAAGCGGCCTTAAATTGTAAGCCAACGCCTTGCGGAGCACGAACCTTGTTTGAGGCATTGTTCCTTCCGCAGCATCTACCAGGAGTAATACACCGTCAGCCATGTTGAGAATACGTTCCACCTCACCGCCAAAGTCGGCGTGTCCGGGGGTATCGATAATGTTGATCTTAACACCCGCATAGTTTATGGCCGTATTTTTTGCCAGGATGGTGATGCCGCGCTCTCGTTCCTGGTCATTGGAGTCCATAATCCGTTCTACGTTCTGAATCTGCTGATTTGAACGAAACGTACCGCTCTGCTTGAGCAACTGGTCTACAAGGGTTGTTTTGCCATGATCAACATGGGCAATAATTGCCACGTTCCGCACGTCGTCTCTTACTAACTGTGTCATAATACTCCTTGGATACACCGCATAGTGTTAGCCGGTAAAACTGTTCACCAACAAAAAAGCCGCAACGAAAAAGTAGCGGCCATATAAAGATTAAATTGTGTTATAGCCCAAAGCCTCTGTTTTTCGAAAATACGAGGCTTAATTCCCTCGGATTTATTGGATTCAGCGTAGAAAACCTGATTAGTTTGGCTATAGACAAGCCTTTGAAACCACATAAGAAAATCGCCGAATACATCTGAATGCTAAATTATCACAAAAAAATACTTTTTTGTCAATAAAAATGGCTTGTTGCGGTTTCGCTTGGCACAAATGGGGCGGGGATTGGACGAGTAGTTGTGTGTCGTGTTGGCTGGCATGGTTAAACCATGCTTGTCCGTGTTTACCTTGTGGCTTACGGCAAAACACGCTCAGCTTTCTCACTTACTCCGCCAGGGCATCCCTTTGAAGGCGGCAAAACCACCTGCTTAAAGTTGCCTATTCCTCTAAGATGGAATGTATTTAAGCAGATATTTAAAATAGGGTTCTCGTAACCTTCGCTATGAACCCCAGCCTTCAGGCCACAGGTTTATACACAAGTCTCAAAAAGCCTATAAAAC
>CAYHFB010000484.1:0-3279 GCA_964355695.1 uncultured candidatus Brocadiaceae bacterium | reverse complement strand
CTTTCTCTTACTTATCTTACCAAAAAAGCATCTTAACTACTGGTCTGAAAAAGCCTGTCCATTATAGTTTGAATAGGTACCAGGGATTGCAACCCGACAGACGCACCCTTTCAGTATGCTACCCCGCCGTTTCTATGGAGTGAAGCGTCCATAAAAGGGTGTCGGCGTTGTATGACAGGGAAAAAAGGGTGGCGCCATCGGTAACCGTAAAATAGTAGACTGCCGCCTTCCCCATCCGTTCAGTCCAGATATAGGTGATTTCCTGAACGGTATATTTTCTGCCACTCCACACAAACCAGACGGGTTTGAGTTTTTTCTTGTTATCTCCAAAAATGGCGCCAACCTTGATAGATTCGTTTATTTCCGTAATCATAAAATGGCCTGCCTATCCATCTGCCTTATTACGGCTACGACCCTTCCGATGATGGACACGTCGATGGATTCTCCCTTGATAATGATGGGCTTCATCGTCGGGTGTTCGGGTTTCAGGTGTATGGCGTCGCCCTTTTTATAAAACCGCTTTACCGTTGCCTCATCGTTGACGAGCGCTACGACGATCTCGCCATTGTTTGCCACCGGCTGCGGGACAACGAGTACAAGGTCACCCTCCACAATGTGCGCCTCGCACATACTATCGCCCACCACCCGGAGGAGGAAAGCCTTATTGTTACGGCATAGCGTCTTATCCACGGAAATATGCCCTTCAACGTCCTCAATGGCCGGATGTGGCGCGCCCGCCCGCACCTTTCCCACGATGGGTATGGACATCACGTCTGCCCCCCTTGCGGAGAGTATCTCTCTGGTGTCATTACCGCCAAGTATCTCTATGGCGCGCGGGCTGTTGTATTGCCTCCTGATATATCCCTTGCGCTCCAGGACGTTCAGGTATTTTTGGACGATATGCGGACTCGAAAACCCCATCCCCGCCATAAGCTCACGCACCGTAGGCGGATAGCCCTTCTCCAGGAAACTCTCCTTCAGAAAGGAGAAAAATCCGGCCTGCTTTTTGGTGAGTGACGGCTGTTCAAGTTTTTCATCATTGGTGTACATGTGTATACCTATTATAAATGAAATGTATTGCCTGTCAAGTGTCATTTGCTGTGGGCGTATTTTTAAAACGCCCCGTAGGGATAAAACATCGATAGAAATGTCAAGAGATCACAAGTATAAACGCCGTAGATATGGTACGGTGCAAGACAACCGGAGTGCCCCATGAGACAAAGTGTGTCATGGGGCACTTTGTGTCATGGGGCACTTATTCAGTATAGGTAAATAATTTTTTTACGTTCAGCGCTGTCATTCAATCTATTTTCATAATCAGCGCCAGCCATATTATCGCCTTATCCACCACGCAACCTTACCAAACAAAAAGCCGGTTTAGCAGAGAAGTGTTGTATGCGCTAATCATCGTTATCATGGTAAGTTACAATCAATATCCTTCTTACAACAAAACTTTTTCAACCACATTTTATTATTAAGCGATTGCTTATTTTGATGGCATAAAAACACAGTGGAAGTGGGATATTTTGAAAATTAACGGGGTTTTTTGCGGCACGGCATTAGATTTGTGCTCAAATGCAATAGTCAGATAGACATATAGTAACACCGGGCTAACCAAGTGGCAGGTTACCCAACTTTATACTAGTAGCCACGATCCATTTAAGGAGGTCACAATGAGCAGTAAAAACCGAAAAGGCTCCGTAGCCGCACGGCATAGAGTAGCAACGTCGCAGGACCTGGCGCAAGCCCTGAAACGTGCAAGCGCTTCTCTGGCGCCAAGAGTAAAAGGCCTCGCATCACCAGAGGCGAAGCATCTTCCACCACAGGAACCGATGTTTCTCGGGGAAATTCCACCTGAAGGCACGGTCTATGAACCCAAACAGACGGCCACAAAAAAACTTAAGAGGATTATCGAAGAGAATTACTACACGGCTTCTTTCGAAAGCGCCATCAAAACGGTGAGCATGCAGAGGGTCCCCGAGTTAGACAAGATACAGACTCTATACCAGTTCTACTATTACGTTGACGCGCTGGTGACCTGGATGCCGGAACTGCGGGTTTGGGATTGGAACGGCGAGACCTTGCATGAACGCACGGATTATTTGAGAATCACACAGTTCTACTATTATTTCAACCAAGCGGAACTGGAGGCATTACAAAGCCCGGTTGCACCGGCGGCAGGAGAAAAGCTTTCACCGATTTCACTCTGGTTACGTGAGTTTGCCGTAGAGTGGGGCGCGTTTTTGGAGACGCCCGCTTCGGCTCAATATCTGGAGAGCTATAAATACGGCCCTGAGTATGCCTGGCAGGACTATCAAAAAGAGCCGCAGCAATATAAAACGTTCAACGAATGGTTTGCCCGCCAGTTCAAGGACATTGACGTGCAGCGTCCCGTTGCGCAGCCCAATGACGACCGGGTGATCGTATTCCCTGCCGAATCAACCTATGTGGGTCAATGGGCAATCAGTACCGGTGTCGGAGACCCGCTGCCTGCTCCACCGTCAATTGTTGTTAAACATATTGAGTGGACAATCGAAGAGTTGTTGCAAGACAGCGCCTACAAAGATACTTTTGCCGGTGGTATCTTTTGCCATAGCTTTTTGAATGTTTTTGACTACCACAGGCAGCATACCCCGGTGTCGGGCAAGGTGCTTGAGGCCAAATTCATTCCGGGGCAGGTCTACCTGGAAGTTGAACTGGATGTTCTGTCGAAACAAGAACAAGAAGATGAAAATTCGACCCTGGCGAGGGCGCTCATTCCCAAAAGATACCTGGACGCCGGAGACCCGACGGGGTATCAATTCGTGCAGTGCCGTGGACTCCTGGTCATGGAATCGCCTGTCGGAAAAGTAGCAATTCTCCCCATGGGGATGGCGCAGGTTTCTTCCGTCGTATTTGTGACGCCAAAGGCAGATGGGCAAAAACCTATTGTGCTGACTCCAGAAGAGAAAAAAGGTCTTAATTATGATGAGCAGGTGAAACTGCTGAACAAAAAGGTTAAAAAAGAACTGGTGGGCAAGCACCTGTCAAAAGGCGAAATGTTCTCGTACTTCCAGTTCGGGGGTTCCGATATCGTTGTAGTCTTTGAGCGCAAAGCGAACGTTAACATAACAGCCGGCGTATTACCCGGCGGAAAATCTGCCAGTGGTGTGCACTATCCAATCCGCAGCCAATACGCAATTTCAAATATCAACAAATTGCTATCAGTGAAGTAAGAAAATCGGGGGTAACGCGGTAATCAGTAACCGCGTTGCCAACCAATCCTAACGCAACGCACCA
>CAYHFB010000483.1:0-3289 GCA_964355695.1 uncultured candidatus Brocadiaceae bacterium | reverse complement strand
CGTGTTATTTTAGATGGGGCAGGCCACATAGCCTGCCCCAATCTTGTTTCTTTTTATTTGATAAAATAACACCTATTGCAGAGGCTTTTCGGCTCCTTACAATATTTCCACCAATTTTCTTTCACAAACATCTCTAAAATCATTCACATTGAAGGTCATCAGGTATTTTATTTTTACATTTGTGTCTTCAATAATCAATCGCAGTAAACAGTCTACCATACTAAGTGGCCTGCCTCTTCGCAATGATGATTTTAATGAAAGATCAAAAGCATCATCCCGATACTCAGTGTCATCAAGAAAAATAACATTCGGCGCTTTTAAGCATTTCTCAAACTGTTGTAATGCAGGTTTGTTTTTCACAAAACGGGTTCGTAGCGTTTCATACATGGTAGGCCACGGCAGAACTAGTTCAAACTGATCGAAATGTTTTGCCTTTTCATTCGTATTCTCTTTGCTATAGTGTTCATCCAAAGGATCAAACATGCTGTACCACACACCGGTGTCTATAAGTGCTTTTTCCATAATCAGACTTCTTCTTCAACTGTCTGTCCGGGTACACCGGCATAACCAGTCCATGGCGCAGCCTTTCTAGCACCGAATATAAATTTACCTTTCATCTTATTCGTCTCGGCGTCACGATAAATTACGTAAATACGCATTTTTTTGGTGATTTCTACGGCTTCTTCAATTTCCTTTTTTAAACTTCTAACGATGTCTCCGTCAGCTTCGTGAGTAAAAAAAGCTAAGCTTTCTCCACATTCGATTGCCCCTTTGCTGTCTAGCCAAGCGTAGAGACCTTCGTAATCACCCCTTACTCCAATATCGTAAGATATCCAAAGTGCCTTTTTCATAATCATCCTTTCTGTTAAATCGCATGATTTTTGTAGCAATACTAAAGAATTAAATCAATGTTTTATCCATGCAGCAGGCAGAACGTCCATGTTTTTTGGGTGGTGATGGCGGCGTTGGCTTTGGTTTACGAACATGAACAACAGGCGGTGGGCTATATCCGCACTTAACAGGTGTTAATTCGTCCTGCTGTTTTACCATGCCAGTAATCCTTTCTTCTTTATGGCTCATTTTTTCTCCCGTGTCTTCTGTTGC
Source organism: uncultured candidatus Brocadiaceae bacterium (assembly GCA_964355695.1). GTDB lineage: Bacteria > Planctomycetota > Brocadiia > Brocadiales > Brocadiaceae > JACVXV01. The sequence goes on along the minus strand of CAYHFB010000483.1, from coordinate 2,185 downwards.
TTCCTTAATCACCTAAATTCCCACTTCAGCTTCGGTTCACGCGCCGCCTTGACTTCGTCCGGGCGTCCGATGGGGGTGGCTTGTGGTGTGTTTCGGAAGGATTCGGGGTGTTGTTCGACGTCTGCCGCTATTTGTATCATGGCGGCAATAAAGGCGTCCAACGTTTCGCGCGATTCCGTTTCTGTGGGTTCTATCATCAGCGCCTCTTCCACGATCAGGGGGAAATATACTGTTGGCGCGTGGTAGCCGTAATCAAGCAGCTTTTTTGCAATATCGAGCGCGGAAACGCCCATCTTCTTTTGCTTTTTTGCGGAGATGACAAATTCGTGCATGCAGGTAGTGCCGTAAGGGACGTCGTAATGCCCTTTTAACTTGTGTCTCAGGTAGTTGGCATTCAAAACGGCAAATTCACCCGCCCGCTGCACACCCTCTTTACCCAGGGACAACAAATAGGTGTACGCGCGTATCATCATGCCTACGTGACCGTAAAAGGCCCTTACCCTGCCGATTGAATCCGGGTAGTGATATTGCAAGGTGTATTTTCCCTGCGTCATTTCAATGCGAGGGGCCGGCAAGAAACGTTTCAACTCCTCCGTAACGCCGATGGGTCCTGCGCCAGGCCCACCGCCGCCGTGCGGGGTGGAAAAGGTCTTGTGGAGGTTCAGGTGCAGGATATCTACGCCCATGTCACCCGGTCTTGCTATGCCTAAGAGGGCATTCATGTTTGCGCCGTCGCAATAGACAAGCCCGCCTGCGTCGTGCGCAATCTTGCATATTTCAAGGATGTCTTTCTCGAACAAGCCCAGGGTATTCGGGTTCGTGATCATTATGGCTGCCGTATCCCCGGTAAACGACGCCTTTAGTTTCTCTGTGTCAACAAGGCCGCTAGCGTTCGATTGGATGGATTCAACTACGTAGCCGCAAAGGGCAGCCGACGCGGGATTCGTGCCGTGCGCGGAATCAGGGATGACGATTTTGTTTCTCTTTTCGCCCTTTTTATCCATAAAGGCGCGTATAATCAACATGCCGGTCAATTCGCCGTGTGCGCCAGCCGCAGGCTGCAAGGTGAAGGCGGACATGCCCGATACGTCCTTCAGCATCTGTTCCAGGCGGTAGAGAAGCTCCTGGACGCCCTGGCATTGCTCTACCGGTTGGTAGGGGTGGAGTTTGGTGAAACCGTCAAGGCGTGTTGCGTCTTCGTTCACCTTGGGGTTATATTTCATGGTGCAGGAGCCTAACGGGTAAAAATTGGTGTCCACGCAGTAATTGAGTTGAGAAAGCCTGGTGAAGTGGCGCACCACGTCAATCTCGGCAACCTCCGGCAACCTCGCCGGATTTTCTCTTAACAGATTTTGCGGCAGGAGTTGTGTCACCGGCTTCTCAGGCACGTCACAGGCTGGAAGCGTAAAACAACGTCTTCCTGGCGATGATTTTTGAAATATAAACGGCTCAGTTTGATTCATAGTAGTGTCGGATTAAAGATAACGAGGCAGAGCATCAGATAAATTAAAAAAGCCTGGAACCACAGATTTCCTGGCGCAGCCTCTGGCCGCAACCAAAAGGTGATTTTTGGTCTATTATAAGGCATAGTAGTGTCCTCGTAAATAATAATCAGGCAATTGAGAGGACACTACTACGAAGTTGATGGAATTATATCGAGACAGGATTATTGGTGCAATGAGCGGACTTGGCAGGATTCGTTTTCGCGGGACATTGCGGTGGTTGGCCCGTGAGCGGGGGGCTGATGACATTCATGAACCGCTCAATGGTCGTCATTGGCTGGAGCGGCAACTTCAGAAGCAATGTATTGATTATGTTCAGGACTTGTTCGCTGATGACAGCTTCAGCCCATGATATTAAAGCACTTACGGAAATGGCGGCATGAAAAACACGCAGAAAAAACAAGAAGTTAATGGATAGTATGCTACGAACGGGTATAATTTAATTGATTAGGAATTTTCATTTTATTTACGCGGGTTCGCGGGTGGGTGCTAATGTAACCCTCTTGGTGATAGCGAAATAGAGTGATGGTAATTATTTTGTGTCTAATCGCTAATCTGAAGACTGGGAGCCGGAGTTGGACGAATACAGCCCCGGAGGGGCGGCCTGTTTGTAGATATAGAGCATCTAAACACCGCAAAAGCTCCGTAGGAGCGACCTGTGGTTGTTGGTTGGCATCATGTCC
>CAYHFB010000482.1:0-3294 GCA_964355695.1 uncultured candidatus Brocadiaceae bacterium | reverse complement strand
AAGACATAATAGCGCACCTCTGTCATGGAATGCGTTACATCGTTTTTTACTATCAATGGATTATTGAAAAAGACCTCTTCGCATTCGGTGTGAGCAACGCCGTGCCTTTCCCAGTTTTTGGTAATATTGCCTTTGTCCCATTCAAAACCATTAATGTTAGATAGTATGTCCATGGCTGTATACGTTGAATATATACACAAAACAATGCTTAATCAATAAAAATTCTCTTTTTCGATAATCCCATGTCGTACTTGCGTCGTACCTTGTGGTAAAAGCATACCAAACCACATAAAACCACACAAGAATTAAATACCCTTGAATGCCTTGAAAAGACTGGTAGAATCAAGGCATATCAAAATAATACGAATAAGATAAAAACAGGTAAAAAAGGTCTGTAAATTATGATGTGTAATTCTTATGACTCCTAAACTGGCCAGCGTTATCATTCCCACCTATAATCGGTCTGACAAACTGTCCCTCGTGCTGGAGGCGCTAAACAAACAAAGCCTCACGCCGGACAAGCACGAGACTCTCGTCGTCGATAACAATTCACGGGATAACACCAAAGAAACCGTACAACAATGCATCCAAAAGTTTCCCGGACTAAACATTCGGTACCTCTTCGAAGAAAAACAGGGACTTAACTTTGCCAGAAATCTCGGCGTGCAGCAGGCGCAGGCGGACATTTTGGTTTTCCTTGATGACGACGCCATCCCCGAAGCCGGCTGGCTCCAGGCGCTTTTGAGCGTCTATCATGACCCACAGATTGGATGCGTTGGCGGCAAGATTACGCCTGGCTTTCCCAAAGGAACCCGGTTGCCCCGCTGGCTCAGCCCGATCTTTAACGGTTATTTCAGCGGGTTTGATCCGGGGGGAAACCAAAACAAAGAACTCACGGAAAACAATTATTTCCCGTACGGGGCAAACATCTCGTTTAAAAAAGAGGCGATCATTTCGGCGGGCTTGTTTAACCCGAAACTGGACCGGTGCGGCGGAAACCTCGTCGCCGGGGGAGAAACCGAAATGTGCCTGAAGATACGCCACCTGGGGTGGAAGATATTTTATACCCCGCACGCCGCCGTCCTTCACCTGATATCTCCGAACAGGCTTACGAGGAAATATTTTATTGACCACGCAAAGGGGGAGGGTATTACCATGGCGCTCATCGACCGCTCTCTTTGTAACAATACCGTAACGTATCAACAGGCATCTCATTATTTACGCGGCATGGTTAAGTACGGCAGAATGCTGCTGTCCACTATGCGTGAAGAAGATAAAAGGTTTTATTATTATCTGAGGGTACGGGTGTATCTGGCGGCTTTGCTGTATTGGGTGAGGTTGTTGGTATTATAGTACCACGTCAGGGGAATTGACCGCAGGCAGGTAAATACCCATCGGAAAAACCCTGAATATGAAATTTTGTTATGACAATCGAGGACGCTTGTCATACCATGTTCCCACGCCCCAGCTTGGGAATGCTCTGGTAGGATAACCGTCCCCTGTTGACAAATAACAAAACACCTTAAAGCAATTTCAGCCAAAGATTTGACGTCAAGTTGTTTATTCTTCCATTCTGTTTGACATTGTAGCCCTGATATTATAAATTGTATCCATGTTATTTTAGTGCCGGCACTATTTTTTATCTTTTAAATTATGAGGGTTGCATACCAAGAAAAGATGAGGAAGCTCATTGAACAGGCGGGTGGAAAGTTCAATTTTGAGGGACTTGATTGAGACAGGAGGCTGTTCTTGATACATCTTTTAGAATGAAAAGGATTTTAAATTAGTTAGGGAGGTATGAGATTTCAGGTATTTGGCAGCTTAAAAATATTTTCGATATTGCCGGTTTTGTATCACTCTCGTTCTTAACCGCAATGTCCACCTCCTGCATGAGGTCCCCCTGCCATAAACTCCATGCGGACGCCTCGGTGACCTGCACCTCGTATCTGAATGCCCGCACGGTAATAGGCCACCGGGTTTTTTGTTACCAACAATCCTGTTTGCTTGTACGGCATTGGGTGGCACGTACAAACAGAATGTGCCTATGCCACCCAATAATCCGTTTAAACAAAAGGAGCGATAATTGGCTATGAACTTGCCCGACATAAAAAAAACACCGTTGTTTATTGCACTTGGCTTGTCTTTCATTATAGGACTGGTCTGCATTGTTTTACCGTTTGCATCACATAAACCGGACGGACTTGAAAAGGTAACTGGTGAAACTATCGCCTTTCTGAAAAAGGACGACTTCATGCCCATAGTAACCGCCCCCATGCCGAAGTATGCCATGCCTGGTGTAAAAAGCTCGTTCAATGCAAAACGATATGCAGGTGTTTTTGGCGTATTTGCGGTTTTTACGGTAATGCTTGTTATTGGTTATATGCTGAAAAAAAGGCGTAAGAAATCATGCAAGCCATCGGATGCAGGGCAATAACCTTACCGGAACGGGGAATGCATTATTACCATGACAACCTTTTTAAACATATCGGAGGTACCATTATGACGCTTCTATGGGATAACACCCTGCGTTTCTTAAACACAGCGAAACGTAACAATGGCCTTGTATTCCCACACTAAAAATGGTATTAATACAAAAAAGTTTTTATTGAGCAATTGAATGGGCATTCAACGGAGTTCTTCCCATGGGTATTGATGTTGGCAAGGGGACATACCTTATCGCAAATCCGGACGGGATGGATCAGAATTTCACAAAAACGGTGGTACTGATTTGTGATCATCATAATGACCGGGGGACGTTCGGACTCATTGTAAACCGGGAATCGAACATAATCGTATCGGAGGCGCTTCCCGAACATCTCAATGCGGCAGACCCTGAAAAAAAGGTGTTTTTCGGAGGTCCGGTTGAGACGAGTAAGCTGTTTTGCCTCCACGCCGAACACCAGGAGAAGGCGCATTCGTGCGAAAAGGTATGCGACGGCGTCTATCTCGTGTCGAATCAGGGTTGCATGGACGGCCTGATGTCCAACCAGAGCGCCGACGTGCCTTTCCGCCTTTATATGGGATGCGCAAGCTGGGCGCCGGGACAACTCGAAGATGAGTTAAAGCAGAAGTTCTGGACGGTCGGCGATGCAAATGCAAACATCGTCTTTTACCAAAAACCGGAAATACTCTGGTGGTACATTTTACGCTTCGTAAGCGCGTACGACCCCGAATCGCCAACGGGGCTTTCGCATCCGACATTGAATTAGGCCTTTCGGCGACCGATTTGTATTCACACACAAGGACACGGGCACCGTGTCCCTACATTGGAATTCCTGTCCGTTGAATTAGGCC
>CAYHFB010000481.1:0-3295 GCA_964355695.1 uncultured candidatus Brocadiaceae bacterium | reverse complement strand
ATTTCTTTATTATCAATAGTGATATCTACATTGCGCAATGATAACACTTCTATTCTTATAAGCATAAACTAACCGATGTTCGTCGGTTATACGTCTACTCCAAAAACCAGACCATTCATGTTTCAATGGTTCTGGTTTGCCTATACCATCAAAAGGGATCCGTTGTATGTCCTTGATTAAAGCATTAATACGCTTTAAAATACTTTTATCTTCCTTTTGCCAGTATAAATAGTCTTCCCATGCCTGATGATGTCAGTTAATCATTAATCAATTCTCTACCCTCAAAGACACCTTTTTTAATATCTTTAATTGCTCTGTCTAATCTGTTTTTATTGTTTACAGATTTCTTCAAGTAAGCAGTTTCATCATAAGCGCTTTGATGGTCTATACGTTCCTCAATAATCTCTAATGCAACTTGTTCTGGCGACTGCCCAACTCTGACCGCGAAACTAGTTAATTTATTTTGTAAATCATCTGGGATTTTAATAGTTAACATTTTTTTCCCTTTCCTGGACGGATGACAACAGTATTGTGGTGGCTAACGAGGTTGTAGAAAAACCCCATAAGGGGTCTGGCAAACTAAATTCCAGAGTCACTCGACCTATCCCAAGCGTAAGATCGTTGAATACCGCGCGTTTTAAGAGGTCGTTTTGTTTGCATTGCAATTCCGTTTTTTAAATTGAGTTTTCTACAACATCAACAAGTTATTTAATAGTTTCCCAACGATATCAGAAAGTTCTGTGAGTGTCAAGGAAGGGTGGTAAATTCAATTGGAATATCTATTGGGAGCTGTAATAATTCTGGAGTTGTTCAATGTTCAAATTGCGTTCTTAGGAGGTTAGCTGTTCAATTCCGGCGATAACTATTCCAGACAACATTCTGACAGGTTTTGAAGCCATTCTCAGTAAACGTGTCGTTGCGCCAGCTCAGCGCGCGAACTATAAGAAGTGGCTCCGCTATTTTCTGGATTTTTGCGCCAAATATCCAGTTCCTGCGGCCACTACTTCGCCGCCTGCCGCGCCGCCTTCAGGGCCGAGGTCGATAAGGTCGTCGGCGGTTTTGATTACCGCCAGGTTGTGTTCTATGATCAGTACCGTATTGCCGAGATCGACGAGACGGTGCAGTATTTTGAGGAGTTGATGGATGTCGGCGAAGTGGAGGCCGGTGGTGGGCTCGTCCAGGATGTACAAGGTCTTCCCGGTGGCCTGGCGGGAAAGTTCCGTGGCGAGTTTGACTCGTTGAGACTCGCAGCCAGATAGCGAGGTGCTTGATTGTCCCAGCGTGATGTATCCCAAGCCGACATCCCTGATGGCGCTGAGGATGCGTTCGATGGAGGGGATGTTTTTAAAGAAACGGCACGCCTCTTCAACGTGCACTTCCAGAACGTCCGCGATGATGTTGTCGTGTTCCCCCCGGTATCTCCTGGCTGCCGTAAAGCGATTTCACCAATGAGCGGTGCAGGATATCGGTAACGAGTGTGCTCTTCCCCGAACCCGATACGCCCGTGAAGAAGTGGTCAGGCGTGTATAAAAGCAGGCAATCTTTTTATCTTTTGTATCTCCTTCGCAGTTGATGAGTGAGTTACATGATAGAGATCCCATGCCAACTGCAAATTAAGCCAAAACTGCGCGTCCATGCCAAAAAGTTTCTCCAGACGAAGTGCAGTGTCAGTGGTAACCCCTCTTTTTTTATTAATCAGTTCATTAACACGCGGGTATGAAACCCCAAGCTTTTCTGCCAGTTCGCTCTGCGCCATATTCAGAGGTTTGAGGAATTCCTCCAATAACATTTCCCCTGGATGCGTGGGCGGCCCATTTTTTGGTATACGAACCATATTCTTTCTCTTATTATTTAGTGGTAATCTGTAATTTCGACGTTATCTACACCATCATCAGTCCACACAAAACAAACTCGGAACTGATCGTTAATCCGGATACTATGCTGCCCCTTTCGTTCATCCTTAAGGACTGCCAGCATGTTTCCTGGTGGAATTTTCAGCGAAGCTAAAGAAACAACTCCATTCAGTTGATCAAGCTTTCGCTGTGCCGCTCGCCAGATTTGCTGCGGACAGGTCTTGCGCGCCTCTCTGGTGTTTTTCCTATCAAAAATATCCTCAGTTCCCTTATCATGGAATGATTTTATCACCAGAATTCCTCTCTTTTTGCATTACCCATACATCAGTAGTATTATAACGGATACCGTTATACATAGTAAAATATATTTTTGCAAGTCTGGATAAATAGGGTTCACTGAAACATTCAGTATTCCAAAAGGTCAATCTACGCTTTTGTCCTCTATCTCGACAACGATTGGGTAATGGTCTGAACCAGCAATTTCAGGAAGTATAAGAGAGTTCCTTACGCATGATGAAAGAGTGTGTGAAGCAAAGGCATAATCTATTCTCCATCCAAGATTTCGTTTTCTGGCATTTGCTATGTAAGGCCACCATGTATAATCACCCCCCGCTTGATTAAATTTACGATAAGTGTCTATAAATCCTATGCCAAGAATTTGATCAAGCACATGTCTTTCATCCTGCGGAAACATGACGTTGTTACGGTTTTGCTTTGGCCTAGCCAAGTCAATTTCTTTATGGGCAATATTGAAGTCTCCGATAAGCAAAACATGAGGTATATATTGCTTTAACTCTTCGATATATGCTGTTCTGGCTGAATTAATTCGACTGGAAGCTGATTTACTTGTGCTTTAATTTCCTGCAGACAAACGATATCAGCATCCACAGAGCCTAACCATTCAAGAAACCCTCTTCTATGGATAGCACGAAGTCCGTTTATATTCCATGAAATAACTTTCATAATTGTATTTTAATGTGAGAATACTACAAAGAGTGAAAAAGTAATAAAATATATTTTGTAATACGATTGATCAACATACGGTTTGACATAAATAAGAATGTTTCCATGGATTGATGTCCCATTTTTCTTTGATAATCGTCATCAAGAAAATAATCGAAGTCTTCTGTTGTAGCCAGGCTTTAACATTTCGCCTGGAGCAAATGGAACCTTAGGCAATACCTGAAGATGGATCGAATTGAAGATCACGCAAGGGAATGACTGTGGCCTAAGCAATGGAAGACCAGATGTGGTCACCGGCACAAGATGATAGATGATGATAGGAAATTGCTTTTTACCATGAGGTGTCCGGTATAGCAAAAACGAAGACGATTGCAAGTTTTTTAGCAAAATTAAAAACCAAGGCAACGGAAATGGGAAGGAATGGTGTGGAATTATAGGAGAATTGTCATGCGATGGGTAATGTGCAGCACATTACCAGT
>CAYHFB010000480.1:0-3303 GCA_964355695.1 uncultured candidatus Brocadiaceae bacterium | reverse complement strand
TAGTTCTTTCTGCCAAGCCTTTTTTCTCTGCGTCCTCTGCGTTCTCTGCGGTTAATTTGTTTTTCCCTGTGATTAGTTATTCATTTCTTACCGGTATTAGCAGCGCCCTTTAACCTTTTTTTATCTTCCAGAACCTCCTCTATTGATAAAAGGATCATCTGCGTGCCGATGTCTTTTCTCATGAGCTGGCAGGCATTGACGGTTATTACCTTGCGGCCGATTTTGGGGAAGACAAGGTCTAACCCAAAGTTGCTAACCGGGCCATCCTTGACAAGGACTTCTCCTAAAAGACGCCTTAATTCCGGTATATCCCATTGCTTGCTTCCCAGTTCGAACAGAAGAATATTCGTGGTCTCCTCCGCCGAGACCTGAAACATCCGGTAAAAAGACTGATTGGCCGCGACAACCCGCAGGTTGTTATTCAGGATAAGCAATGGTATCCGTAAGGTTTCCACAATGCTCTCGGCAAATCGGCGGGCCTCTTCTATTATTACATTGTCGCGTATCGATGCTTCCAACAGTTTTACACTGGTAATCTCAGTAAATGTTGCCACTATGCCGCCAATAGTGTTATCAACCGTTCGATAGGGCATAATACGCATAAGATACCAGTGGTCGTCTTGAGACTGCACCTGTGTTTCTTTGAATACCCACGTTTCAAGCACCGTCTTCATATCGCTAAACAGGGCGTCGTATTTCAGTTTTGAGACAATATGGGTAATTGGGCGTCCCACGTCTGATGGTATCAGGCAAAGTATCTTCGTTGACGGTGGTGTGAATCGTTTGACGTTCAGGTCGTTATCCAAAAAGATCGTTGCAATATCTATGTTGTTGAGGAGGTTCTGCATGTCATCATTTGATCCTGCCAATTGCTCCATCTTCGTCTGTAGTTCCGTATTGACGGTTACCAGTTCTTCGTTCATGGATTGCAGCTCCTCTTTGGAGGTCGTCAACTCTTCATTGGTGCTCTGCAGTTCCTCGTTGGTTGACTGCAATTCCTCGTTCGAAGCCCTGATCTCTTCCCTGGAGGCTTCCATCTCTCCCACGGCCGACTGAAGGCTCTCACGGGTAAAGGACAGCTCCTTCTCCAGCTCTTTATACAACTTGTCCTTGTGGGCCACCGTAGCGGTTTTCGCCTTGCCTGTTGCATTCGGTTTGGAAGGCTCGCCAATAGCCGTGAATACCACCATCAACAAATCTTTCATATCTTCGGTTTCGTCGAGGGGTTTGATGGTGAGGTTGATGGCCTGGTAGTTGCTGTCGGTCTTGACCAACAGGTCGTTCAAGGTTATGGTTTTTTTCTGCGCAATTGCCCTGCGAATGGCGACCTCCAGTTCGCATCTTAAACCCTCGCGCGCCATCGGATAGATGTTTATATTGGTTTTTCCTACGGCCGGTTCCAGATATTTGCCGGTACGCCCGCTTATGTAAACAATATCTCCCTTTTGAGTAATAATCGCTGCGGGAGGGGTGAACTGTTCCGAAAGAATCTGATGCGCCTTCTCAGAAATGGCGTTTTCAGTGGTTTTTCTCGTTGCCGGCGACTGTTCTGGCTTGTCTTTTTGACCAAATAATGGCGTTACGGGCAGTTCAAACATACCTATACGGGCGGCTGTTGACTCTTTGCGCCGGTAAATCCTCCATTGAGCATCCACGGTAGAAAAGAGATCCGTCATGTTGCCAATAGTCTCGGAAACGCCTAAAAAGAGCAGGCCATCGGGATTGAGGGCGTAATGCATAAGGGGGAGGAGCTTTTTTTGCAATTCGACCGTCATGTAAATCATAACATTTCGGCAGCTAATCAGGTCTAGCTTAGTAAACGGCGGGTCCATAATGAGATTCTGTGGCGCAAATATGATCGGCTCGCGGACTTCTTTCTTGAGCCGGTAGCCGCCGTCTTCATCCACAAAAAACCGTTGCAGCCGTTCCGGGGATACATCAGCGGTAATGTTGGGCGCATAAAATCCGGTACGGGCTTTATCAACGGCATCCTTGTCTATATCCGTGGCAAAAATCTGGATTTTAAAAACCCCATTATGTTTCGATTTTTCCATGCACTCAAGGAAAATGATGGCGATAGAATAGGCCTCTTCACCCGTTGAGCAGCCTGGAATCCATACCCGTAATATGTTTTCCTTCGTTTTGGATTTAACCATAAGCGAAATGGCCTTTTCTTTGAGTGCTTCAAACGCCGCCGTGTCTCTGAAGAAATTGGTCACCCCAATCAGCAACTCCTTGAAAAGCAATTCAATCTCCGGCGGGTTCTCCCGCAAGTAACGAATATACACGTCCAGAGTGGCGATCCTATGAACGTTCATCCTCCTTTCAATGCGGCGGAAGAGCGTATTCTTCTTGTAGAGGGAAAAGTCGTGTCTGGTTTGGCTGCGGAGAAGCGCGGTTATCTTTTGTATCGCATTTGCTTGTTTCTCTTCAATGGCAGGGACAGTTGTAGATGTATGGTTTGCATAACCGAGTAGTTTAGCGGGCAACTCTTTTGCCGTCGCGATATAATCCACCAGCCCTGTATCAATAGCGCTCCGCGGCATGCCGTCATACTTGGCGGTGGATGGTTCCTCCGCCATTACCATGCCCAGTTTTTCCTTGATAGCCTTGATGCCCAGCGTGCCGTCCGTCCCCATGCCGGAAAGGATGATGCCGATGGCGTACCCTTCCTGGTCTTCCGCCAGGTGCCGAAAGAAGAAATCAATCGGCAGCCGCTGACCGCGGGGCGCAGACGTCTCCAGTAATTGAAGGGTGCCGTGCACTATGGACAAATCCCTGTTTGGTGGAATGACGTAGACGCAGTTCGGACAGACCTCCATCCCGTCTTGTGCCTGAAAGACCTGCATCTTGGTGAACCGCTGGAGCAGCTCAGGCATCATGCCTTTTTGGGTTGGATCAAGATGGGAGACAAGGACGAACGCCATTCCGCTGTTGATGGGCATGTTGGTGAAAAAATGTCCAAACGCCTCTAATCCACCGGCAGAGCCGCCCATGCCGACGATGTAAAAGGGTTTCTTTTCTGGGCTTTTAACCGGTGATATCTTTTCTGAGGATGATGGAGGGGCAGGTGGGGTTTTTTTGGGGACGGGTTTCTTTTTTTGGGTTTTCATGGATATCTCCGGTTGTAGACGGTAAAGGCTGAAGGCTCAAAATCTACTCAGATGGTTGTATCATTATACGGATAATGATATAAAATACAAGTCAATCTGGTATTTAGTGTGTAGAATAAAGGAGATGTATCATGGGCGCTTTCCAGGCGAAATGTCTCATGGGAAATCGTATTACAGAGAACAAGGTCTG
>CAYHFB010000479.1:0-3328 GCA_964355695.1 uncultured candidatus Brocadiaceae bacterium | reverse complement strand
GGTTGTGCTGGAAAAAAACTAAATTTTAAGCGTAACTTGTAAACTGGGGCTAGCGAAGGAAAACCCCCTCCAATTATGGTAAACTAGTGACAGTGAAAAACAAAACCATAAAACCAAAGGAGTACGATATGAGTATTAATCAGAAAGAGAATAATACTACGTCTCAGTTTATTTGGCACAAAGTCTCACATTATTTGATTCAAGAATTTATTTTGAGTTATAAACGTTACCCCGCTCAGTAGCTACAGTTATAAAAATTACCCCGCCTTTGAAATAATCATTTAATGTGAGAATTTCAGGTTCATCTATTGTGGGTCTTAGCACTACCAAAGATTTTCAATATCAATACTATTCTCTTCACAAAGGTAAGTACAACAAAAAAATCAAACTATACCACCTTATGCTTGATTTTTCAGCCAACGTAGAAAATTAAGAATCTTTTTCAAAAACGGCCGCTTACGTTGTCCAACAGCCGTTCCGCGTAGTAGGAGCTTCTTACCAGCGGGCCTGACGTTACCTGCTTGAATCCCATCCGCTCGCCTTCCACCCTTAGCCGATCAAATTCTGCGGGCGTATAATAGCGGTGGATAGGCAGGGAGTCTTTATTCGGGCGCAGGTATTGCCCCAGGGTAAGCAGGTCACAGCCCGTGTCCCTTATATCTCGCATGGTTTGGAGCAACTCCTCCCACGTTTCACCCAAACCCACCATCAACCCAGACTTAGTTATTAAGCAATCCCCCCTTTTTTGCGCATCACGCAATACCGCCAGCGAACGCGCGTAATTGGCGAAAGGCCTTGCCCGTGGATAGAGACGCGGCACGGTCTCTACGTTATGGTTCAACACGTCCGGATGTGCCTGGATCACGGTTCCTAATGCCTCCGATGACCCGGCAAAATCCGGTATCAATACCTCGACCTTGCAGTTCCGGCAACGCTCCCTGATAGCTTGAATCGTGAGCGCGTACATGGACGCACCGCCGTCGGTAAGATCATCTCTCGTTACCGAGGTAATCACGGCATAATTGAGACGCAACGCTACAACGGCGTCAGCAATGCGTCGTGGTTCACCGCGGTCCACGCCGGAAGGGCGCCCCTTTTTCACCGTGCAAAATCCGCATTCCCTGGTACAAACGTCGCCGAGAATGAGAAACGTTGCCGTCCCACGCTCAAAACATTCACCAATGTTCGGGCACACGGCCTCTTCGCAAACGGTATGTAAATTTCTTTCACGCAAAACATTCTTTACCTGAAGAAATCCGCTGCCAGAGGGCAGTCTTACTTTTAGCCAGTCGGGACGTATATGTTTATTTTCTACCACTATTTTATTCCTAACGGAACACTGCCGATTTGGTTGCGTCTTTGCCGCGCTATGAGACCTATTCGTTATCCCGTATCTTAACTCTGGCGCGATTCTTAAGTCTTCCAGACGGGTTCACGACCACCTGCTCCCCTGCGGCAATGCCTGCAACAATTTCAATCATGTCACCAAGTTGAGCGCCTGTGGTAATGGGAGTTTCAATTGCCCGGTTTTCCTTAATGAGGAAGACGGCCTGCTGCCCATTACGGATTATCATAATGCCCTTGTTTAAAACCACTCTCGGCCTTTGCTCTTCCGCGGTAACGGGTTTTTCCAGAAAGGCGACCTTGGCGCTCATTTCGGGAAGGATGCGCGGGTCTTTCTCCAAAAATTTGACCTTAACCATGACCGATGCCTTGCTGCGGTCGGCTGTGGGTACGACCATGTATACCATACCGCGGAAGCGGACGTCAGGAATGGCGTCCAACTGTATCTCGCAGGGTTGACCGGCCTTGACTTTTCGCAGATTTGACTCGGAAACATCCGCTTCTACCAGAAGGGAAGCCATGTCGGCAATGGTCACAACGGCCGCCTTGGCGTTTGCAGCGGCGCCCATCGGGGTTACCACGTCGCCGATATCGGCGTTTTTAGTCAACACAACCGCATCAAAAGGGGCACGAATAAAGGTATATTTCAAAGAAACCTTTGCGGCGTGCAATACAGCCCTGCCAGCGGCTATAGCGGCTTCCGCGGAAGTTACTGCGGCGCAGGCCATTTTGTAACGGGCTTCAGCTACGTCAAATTCCGACTGGGCAACAATCCCCTGTGCGCGAAGTTCCCGTTGGCGGTTATAATGCAGCCCCGCGTCGTCCATCTCTGCCTTTGCCATTACCAGATTAGAAACGGCGACATCCAGGTTTGCTATTGCCTGCTCACGGACGGCTACGGCATCTTCACATTCCAGCCTTGCTATTGTTTGACCCTTTGTTACCGTGCTTCCTTCTTCTACGCCAAGCCACACCAGCCGTCCGGTTGCCTTAGAAGCCACCGCGGCCTTACGCTGAGCAACGACGTAGCCGCTGGCATGTAATAACGTAAACGTCTGGGCAGGGTACATCTGCGAGACGGTTGCTACCTTCACCGTAACAACGGGGTCAAAGACCAACCGATAAAGCAAAAAAACCAGGAGAAGCAAAAAAGCCACTCCGGCAATCCGCACGGATGTTTTCTTATGCGCCCGGCGGTGTTGCATCGTCCGCGTTTTGTCAATTTTTAATTTTGATATGTCATTCTGTAGCATTACTGGCTTTACCCCATACGTGCTGAGTCAAAAAAATATACCCTTACTACGTTATGCTGTCAACGGGCATAAACTGAACATTCCAAAAGGCCGGAGTCCTGCAATATGCAAGGGTTTCTGGTGTTTTGTGACACCTTCAAAAGTTCAGATTATGTCCGTTCGTAGTATAACATGCTGCCAGGAAATCCACAACGGCAAGAAAACCCCTTCCCGTTTTCTGCGGAGGGTAAAACCCGTTATCGTGGATAGCGTCCTGGCGTCCGTAACCGTTCAGCCCATCCCCTTTGTTTTAAGCCATACAAGGAATAGACGGTACCGTTCCCCCTTTTCGTCGTATAGCGACCACGTCAGCCAAATAATTCCATGGCGATGCCTTGCATTTTCGGCAGGTTTCGATAACGCTCGCCAATGACCCCCACATAATAGCTATTGAAAATACCGATTCAAGGGGGGGGGATGAACACCATAGGTGTTAAGTTTAGAAATCCATAATTACCACAAAACCCTTGTTTCTGCTAGCCCTGAAGGGGCGAAATAGCACAGCCCAGGGCAACGCCCTGGGTAACAAAACAAAACCATCAAGCCCTGAAAGGGCGAAATACAGAATGTGCCATTTTTTACACCTTATGTCGCCCCTTCAGGGCTTGTTTTGCTCATAATGCTAAACCCAGGGCGTTGCCCTTATGTTTATACACATCTTTTCGCTCAAGTGTATGAACGAGGTGTGAAGA
>CAYHFB010000478.1:0-3340 GCA_964355695.1 uncultured candidatus Brocadiaceae bacterium | reverse complement strand
CGCAGGCGTCCCGCCTGCATTAAAAAAACAGCAGGCGAGACGCCTGCGCTACCGACAAATTAAGCCTTCGGTGGCTTTTTTGTTCACACACAGGGACACGGGCACCGTGTCCCTACTTTGAAATTCCAATACGTTAAACCACGCCTTCGACCTCTTTTCATGGAGAGTGTTCTCTACAAAAGGCACGGTCGCCCCGTTGGGGCTGATTTTTTTTATTACCGTTCAGGGGGCTTCACCCGTTAGATATTGTGTTGTAGTGAGTCGCGTGACTTTGGAAAAACGGATGAGTATTCATTGTGTCTCCTGTTCGATATCTGTTATCTAACGGGGTGAACCCCTCCGGTATACCCTTTCGCCAATCATGCTCAACAAATGCGGGATGTTGAGGACGGTTTTGCAGTTGTATTCCCTCGTGCCTTCATCAAGCAGGTTCCATTCCTTCAGGTTGGGATTGGTCTTCTGGATGGGGTCGTTTTTGTCGCCCAGTTTCCAGCCGGCCAGGATGCGGTCGGCACACCACCGCCGGTGTTCCATTTCTGCCATGAGCTTCACCTCTTCATCGGTGAATCCGGTTACCGGCTGCGCGCCTGCCGCTTCTTTTGTGGAATAGCAGCCAATTGCCCTGAGTTTCACGCGGATGTGGTCTGCCTGACGGCGGTTGGAATCAATGTAGTCTTCGTCCAGAGATTCCCATGCGCGCATGGCGGGTTTTTCTTTCGGCGTTTTCCCTTGTTTTTTCATGTCCGTCACGTAATCGTTGTGAATCTCACGGGCTAGTTTATCCAGTTCGTCGTCGATAACCATGTTCCGTGTGCAGGTATGCGCGGTTGTTCCAAAGATATACACCATGTTAAAGCCCTCGTCTTGCTCCAGCCCGTTCCGTTCCAAAAGGAGGGTTGAAAGCCCGCCCTCTTCAGCCATGCGCACCCTGATGGGTACCTTGTATTCACTGACGATGGAAAGCATACTGAGCGCAAAAGAGAGGCTTCTGGCGTCATCGTCAAAACATACGGCCAGGGTGACTAGCGAATTCCGGTCTTTACATAATTCTTCCAGGGTCTGCACCGTCCGGCGGTCTTCTGCCTCCATTTCGAGAAACGTAACGTCACATACCTGTTCAAACGTTGTGTGTCTGTGGTAAAAACACCTTTCCCTTTTGTGCGCCTCATGGTCAATAACGGTAGCGCGCAGCCGCCTCCCGCCGGCGTAATGCCCCACCCTGGCCGACTGGAGGAGCATGGCCTCCCCCATCTGCCCGAAGCCCACGATAATCAAATGCACGGTGCGCGGGTCGTGTGCGGGGATGGATGCGTAATCAAGGGGGTGTTCATTGAACAACAAGCGGGCGGTATTTTCGTAAATATCAAAGGTGGATAGTGCAAAGCGCTCGAAATTCTCCGTAAATACCCGATGCTGCTTGAACGCCGCGCGTAACCCGCTATCCACGATATGGACACGGCAATGGAAGTCTTCCGCGCGGGCAGCCCGCGTATTTCCGACTAACTGATGGGTATGCACGGCGATTTCCACGTTCGTGCCGTCCCTGTCGCTGATTGCCACAAGATACCTGGCCTTGTGGACACCCGCCTTGTTGAGTAGTTTCTTGTCCGTTGCGTCACCGACCAATACGATGATACCCAGCTCCCTGCACACGCGGACAAAATCGTTCGCGCCGTCTTTTTCAATCACAACGACCTTATCGCCATTTCCCTTGCAGCTCTTAACCAATTGCAACCCCCGCCTGCCAAGCCCGCAGATGATGATATGGTTTTTATTGAAACACAACATAAACAGGCGTATCTGTTCGTAAAATTTCGTCCCAAACACCTCAAAGCCGGCATAAAAGAAGACACCCGCCCCCAGGCACCGCGCGACATCTAGCTTCATGTTTATCTCGCAGGGGAAATGGGGGGAATGGAGGGCAAACAGTTGAATGGTATGGTAAAGGGCGCTGATGAACGAGGTGTGTTCGTGATGCATATCGGCATGTTCCCGGAACCCGAAGTATCCCAGAGAGAGTGTTGTTACGACTAATAGCCCGACACCGGCCCATTTATAGATACTGTCTTTTCCTTGTGATTGATGTGACTTTCCGTAATGGAACATTTTGTGTCATCCTTATAAAGAATTCTTGCTCATGATGTAAGCGGTCGCTTGCACCAGAGGCGGCTTTTTCAAAAAACCTTATACAACGCAGGTCTGTCTCGCGCAAAGCCGCAAAGTGGCGACAGAAAACGAACTATTTCGAAAAAAAATGAAGCTGGAGCTTTCGGCACCGGCACATTCCCAAGCTGGACAGACTGTGCCAAATTATCTTCTTTAATTCAAATAAGGTAATGCAGGATACAACTGCATCATCCACGTCATTCAATAATAGATTCCATACGTCTATCGCCGCTTTGTCACCTTCGAGAAGTTTTATAAAAAACCGGTGTCAAGACCTATCATCTTTATGCCTTTCTGCATGAAGTTCTTCTATGGCATCGGGAGCAATCTTTACCTTTCCAATGAGTTCTAACACCCTTCTGCCTATTCTCTTTCCCCTTTTTTCCTTAAGATACGACTCAGTGGCTTTTGCAATGAGTGACGATACCGATGTATTCTCGTTCTTTGATGCTTTTTTAATCTCTTTCTCAAGACTATCCGCTATATGTACCGTAATTCTCATATCTATCTCCTGTGTCCTTGTGTGATTGCTTTTCTTATTGGTAAAAAATAACATTTCTCAATCATTTTATAATATGTCTTGCTTTTATCATTACCATATAACCTTGATTCCCTGAGCGCGTATTTCCTTATCGTTGCTTACAAGAGGACTTCCGGTTAACAAGGCGGTTGCCATGATCACTCTGTCATGCGCCTCCGTTCCTTTTATTGTTTCGGCTATTTTTAATAATTTGGCATCAAAAGGCAGTTCCATATCTTTTTTGCTTCCACCATGTCTTTATCTGTCACCTTGCTGTGGCTGATTATCCCCTGGAGTGAAATGCGGTCTTCGCCCTTTTTGGCCTGTGCGTTACCAAAATACTCCTTCAATGCATCTTCTGTAATAAGCCACTTCGTTCCCATCTTCCTTGCCCTGAGCTTTCCCTCTCGAATATAGCTCCTTAAAGTAAAGGTCGTAATTCCCAGTGTCTTTGATAACTCTTTGAGTGAATACAGTTTAATTTCTCCTAATTGAATAGGCATTGTCTTCTCTTCTTGTTAAAGTATTTTGTAAATTACTCTTTCTCAATCATTTTATACTATGTCTTGCTTTTCTCAATGATATTTTTATGTTTTCGGTTTCCCGTAGGGCGAACCTTTAGGTTTGCCACACGCCCGGCAGTATCGTTGGGTT
>CAYHFB010000477.1:0-3345 GCA_964355695.1 uncultured candidatus Brocadiaceae bacterium | reverse complement strand
CCTTTTTCCCCACAGTTACGGATGGATTCCAGGGGGAGGAAACTATAAATGTCAATTGACGACCTTTGGCCTACCTGTTGCGTAATTAAAGCATAGCAAAGTTCCGCCAGGAACGAAATTTTGGTAGAAAATAAGCGGAGGAAACCGTATTAGTAGAGTCTTGTTACGCCCTGAATTTGCTATCGTGTTGCGCATCTTTAGGGCTATCATGGCAAATGCAATCAGACGGGGTTTATCCATTTTTTCATTTCTAAACACGTGTGGGTCACCGGTTTGTTAAAAAATTACAAAAAAAGAAGTTTTTGCAAAGTAATACTATACAGTCGGAATGTTTTCCGGATTATTGACTAATATTATTTACGAGGAGGATGCATGAGAATAACGAAATTTATCGCTATTGGCTGTTTACTGGCTTCTACCGTTGTCGGTGGGGTATTGTTTCGGGCTGGCGCTGCTGAAAATGACTCACAAAAACGCATTGGTTATGGACGGGGTGGAAGGATGCAGGGGGGCGGCGTCTCGGAACGCTCGAAGGAACCTATCCAACCGATACCCATTACCTTTGACGATAACAGGGCAAAGACGGATTTGGGGATGAAATTGTTTTTTGAACCCAGGCTATCGAAATCAGGGTGGATCAGTTGTAATTCCTGCCATAATCTTGCAACGGGCGGCGCGGATAATTTGCCTACCTCTATCGGACACAAATGGATTTTCGGCCCAATAAACTCCCCTACGGTGCTTAATTCCAAGTTCAATCTGGCGCAGTTCTGGGATGGACGCGCGATCAACCTGAAAGAGCAGGCCAAAGGCCCTATCGCCAATCCCATGGAGATGGCATCGAACCACGAGCTTGCCGTGAACATATTGCAGACGATACCGGAATACGTAAAATGGTTTAAAGAGGTTTACGGAGAGGGGAAGATTACTATTGATAACGTTGCCGACGCCATTGCAGCATTTGAAGAGACGCTTACGACGCCAAACTCAAGGTTTGATTGGTGGTTGAAGGACTATGATGACAAGATATCGGATGCGGAGTTGCAGGGATACGAGCTTTTTAAGGAAAAGGGTTGCATCGCATGCCATAACGGATTCGGGGTTGGCGGAGGCAGTTATCAAAAATTCGGGGTTGTAAAACCATATACCAAAGACGTTCAGACGCTTGGCCGTTATAATGTAACGAAAAATGAACACGACAAATTCGTGTTTAAGGTGCCGCTACTCAGGAATATTGAGCTGACCGCGCCTTACTTTCACGATGCAAGCACGTGGAGCTTGAGCGAGGCGGTAAACGTTATGGCTGAACATCAACTTGGCGCAACGCTGACCAAGGAGGAAACGGGCAACGTCGTTGCATTTCTCAAGACATTGACCGGCGATCAGCCATCGTTTATTTTACCCATACTGCCGCCGTCAAGTGAAAACACGCCCAAACCAAATAGGAATTGATATCTTGGGAAATAATTTTAACCTGCAAGGAGGTATTACCTTTGGCAAAGAAGAATGTTGAAGACGGCGTAGCAATAACGATTGAAAAGAACCGTTTGGTCGTACCAAACAACCCGATTATCCCCTTTATCCGCGGCGACGGCACGGGACCGGATATCTGGAACGCTTCCGTTCGTGTATTCGATGCCGCCGTTAGCATAGCTTACAAAAACAAAAAACGCATCGTATGGAAAGAAATCTTTGCGGGTGAACGTGCCTTTCAGGAGTGTGGGGAGTGGCTGCCAAAAGAGACACTGAATGCCATTAAGAAATACAAGGTGGCAATCAAAGGGCCTCTTACAACACCGGTAGGCGGCGGTATCCGGAGCCTCAACGTTACCTTGAGACAGGAACTCGATCTGTACGCCTGCGTGCGGCCGGTGCGGTATTTTACCGGTGTGCCCAGCCCGGTAAAGTCGCCTGAAAAGCTGAACGTGGTCATTTTCCGTGAAAATACCGAAGACGTGTATGCGGGCATTGAGTATAAGAAAGGTTCACCCGAGGCCAAGAAACTGATAGCGTTTCTCGAAAGCGAATTTGGGAAGAAAGTCCGCAAGGATTCCGGCATTGGCGTTAAACCCATGAGCGAGTTCGGCTCCAAAAGGCTTGTACGGCGCGCCATACAATACGCCATAGACAAAGGAAAGCAAAGCGTCACCCTCATGCATAAAGGGAACATTATGAAGTTTACCGAAGGCGCGTTCCGCGAATGGGGCTATGAAGTGGCCAGAGACGAATTTCCCAAACACGCAATCACGGAAGACGTCGTCACCGAAAAACACAAAGGGGTTGTGCCGAAGGGAAAGGTCGTCGTGAAAGACCGGATAGCCGATGCCATGTTCCAGCAAGTGCTTTTACGTCCGGAAGAATATGACGTTATTGCCACGCCAAACCTCAACGGCGACTACATTTCCGACGCCTGCGCCGCGCAGGTAGGAGGCTTAGGCATGGCGCCCGGCGCGAATATCGGGGACAAGGCGGCAGTCTTTGAGGCCACGCACGGCACCGCTCCCAAGTACGCGGGACAGGACAAGGTAAATCCCGGCTCTGTTATTTTGTCGGGCGTTATGATGTTCGAACATTTGGGGTGGGATAAGGCGGCTGATTTGATTGTCAGTTCGTTGGAAAAAACCATCCGCCAAAAAACGGTGACCTACGACCTCGAACGCCAGATGGAGTGCGCTACCCTGGTGACGTGTTCTGGGTTTGCTGATGCAATAATCAGAAGTATGGAAGATTAAAGCAGACATCTTCTATAACTGAGGGAAAAACTGACTTGTTTTGCTATGTAGTGTCTGAACGAAAACTATCTAACTTATTACTGCTTCAAATGTTATCGTTGCTGCATAAGCTCGAATCTTTTTGTTCTAATTTGAAATTATCAAATTACCAGAGGTCAGGATGTGGATTGATTATGATAAAGCAGCAGACGTTCTCTATATAAGTTTTAAAAGACCTCAAAAGTCAACGGATTCGGAAATGCTGGAAAACGGCGTATTACTCAGATACAAAGGAAAGGAACTCATTGGTATAACCATTCTGGATGCTTCTAAAAGGTAAAAAAGGCACGAGTTTACTAAAGCCCGGCTTGGCGTGTGTCTGGCACCCCAGCCTGAAGGCTGGGGTTAATGATTAGCAGTTCGTATATGGCTGCCGTAGCGCCTTTTGTTCTAATATCCAGCGATTAACCCCAGCCTTTAGGCCACAGGTTTATACACATCTTTTCGCTCAAGGGTATGAACGAGGTGTGAAGGGTGCCATGTTGCGTGCAGTCAGGGCTAAAGCCCGGATAGGCGTGCGTCTGCACCCCAGCCTGAAGGCTGGGGTTAATGAACGGCAGATCGTAGATAACTC
>CAYHFB010000476.1:0-3346 GCA_964355695.1 uncultured candidatus Brocadiaceae bacterium | reverse complement strand
AACCCGTTTACCCATAAATATATGCCAAAAATCAACTGCTCAAACTGCAACAAGGAACTATCGTTCCAGACCACAAAGGACTTGCCATTTTTCCCTTTCTGCAGCGACCGCTGCAAGCTTATCGACCTTGGGGCATGGCTTGACGAAAAGTATCGTATTGAAGAACCGATGAGCGAAGAAGCATTGAGTCGGCTTGAAAATAAAGGAGTAATTAATGGATGCAACAAAGACGATAAATCACGATTGGCGTGACATTCTCCGCGCCTTTAAAATGGCGTTCGACCCCAAGAAGGTGTTGCTCGGATACTTCGGCCTGCTGGCAAGTATGGCCTGGTGTCTCGTAGTGATTTCATTTTTCTCATCAGTAAAAATGATAAGCGCCTCACCCAGCTTCGTTATAAGCCTTGTTTGCTGTTCCTTGAGAGAAGGCGTGCCGTTCCTGGCAAGAAGCGTACTGTCTACCCTTTCGCCGATGGACTTCGGTGAATTCTTCGTCCTCGTCGTGCTGGCGGTTGGGCTGTTGGCAATATGGGCAATGGTGGGCGGGGCTATTACGAGAATCGCCGCGCTGGACTTCGCGCGGGACGAAAGCGTCCGTATGGTAGACGCCTGGCGATTCGCGCGCAAAAAGGTTCTCTCCTATTTCTGGTCTCCCCTGGTGCCGCTTATAGGCGTCTTCTTCCTTGCCCTCTGCAACGTAATCATGGGACTATTCGGGAGAATACCCGTCTTGGGCGATCTCTTCATGGTGGTGGCGTTTCCCTTTGCCGTTGTTTCCGGATTTTTAATGGTCTTTATCGGCGTAATAGGCACCCTGGGAACCTGTTTTATGTTTCCCACCATTAGCGTGGAAGGGTCGGACGCATTCGATGCGATGAGTCGCGCCTACACTTACGTCATCTCTCGCCCGAAAAAATTTCTCTGGTACTACGCGGTAAATACCGCTTATGGCTTTTTGTGCCTGGCCTTTGTTTCCTTTGTCGCGTGGTTGATGATACACATCGCGTTTCTTACGGTGGGTATCGGCATGGGCGAAAAATTTAACTCAGTTCAAGGCTATGTATTGCAAAAGTGCACCATTGCCTGCCTTGGCTTTTGCACAAGATGTGCTCCTCATGCGACTGCTGCGCCGGTTTTGCTTGACTCCTGGCCGTTAAAATTTCTTGCGTACATGTTGATGACCTATATCGTACTCATCAAGCTTGCCGTATGGACGTTTTTAACCACCTACGTGTTTTCCTCAAAAACAATCATCTACTTCCTGCTAAGAAAGGATATCGACAACACCGTTGTTGCCGACGTCCACCTGGAAGAAGTACAACTTGAGCCGGCAGTGGTTGTACCCGCGCTGGAAAAGAAGACCGAACCGGGAAACCCAAACCGGAATGAGCCTGGAGAATAAAACGGGAAAACACGGACATTGTAGCACGGTTTGAAGGTGTAGCGAATAACGAATATCGAACAAGGAATTTTGAATTATGAAGTAGGTACAGGAACACGACAGTTCGTGTCCATTCGTCAACCGCGAATGAACGCAAATTGACGCTCATATCTTCTTTGTTTCACGCTTATTGGCAATTGCCGGGATTTCAAAATCAAATATTTTCTGTTTCCTTCGACATTCGTTATTCCTTGTTCACTATTCGATATTCGATTTCTCCGTTGGCAAAACGGTGGTGTTTTTAACAAAAACACCTGATTTATTTTTTTTCAAAACTTAACCACAACAACCGCTCCCTTCTCCTTCAATCCAAAGAATGGCAAGTGAACCGGTGGATACCCCGCATTTATGACAATCGCAAGCATCGCTATCGTTGGACGGCCAAACGTAGGCAAGTCCTGTTTATTCAATTGCCTCGCAAGACGCAGAATTTCCATCGTTGAACCCACCTGTGGCGTTACCAGAGACCGGCTAACGACAGAAATTACCTACAAAGAACGCACCTTTGAATTAATAGATACCGGAGGAATGGGTGTTGAAGACGTTGATGGGCTTACCGAAGACATCGAATATCAGATAGAAATAGCCCTCCTTAAGGCCGACATCATCTTCTTCGTGGTAGACGCAAGAGACGGCATAACGCCACTCGACACGTCCGTTGCTGAAATACTGAGACACCTCGGGAAAAAGACCGTCCTCATCGCAAACAAGGTTGACACGCCACAACTGGGATATCAAATAGCTGAGTTTAACAAGCTTGGATTTGGAGCGCCGCAACCGATTTCAGCCCTGGAGGGATACGGTCGTTGCGACCTGCTCGACAGGCTCCTTGAAATGTTGCCGGAGCCAGACCCGGCTGACGTGTCTGTGGAACCCATCATGAAACTCGCCATCGTCGGAAAGCGAAATGCGGGAAAATCGACACTGATCAATACCCTGGCAAAAGAGCATCGGGTAATCGTCAGCGAGGTACCCGGCACCACGCGCGACTCCGTGGACGTGCGGTTTACCCTCGACGGCAAAACCTTTCTGGCCATTGATACTGCAGGGGTGCGTAAGAAGGGGCAAGTCGATGATTCCATCGAATTTTACAGCATGGCCCGCGCCGAACGCTCCATTCGCAGGGCAGACGTGGTCTTATTCCTTATCGACACCACCCTCAAGGTATCTGACGTTGATAAAAAGCTGGGTAGCTACATCGACACGGAGAAAAAGCCGTGCATCATCGTCCTCAACAAATGGGATTTATCGGAGGGCGTGGAAACGGAGATATTTAACAAATACATTCAAAAATGCTTACCGGGACTCTCCTTTGCGCCCCTTTCCTTCATCAGCGCCAAGAAAAACGAAAACGTCGATGATTTGATAACCCTGTCCTTAGAACTATTCGAGCAGGTAAACACCCGCGTTTCAACCTCCGAGTTGAACCGTGCGTTGGAAGAAGCCCTGTCGCTCCACCGTCCCACGCGCAGGAAATCCAAATCTCCGAAGATTTACTATGCAACCCAGGTCGGCGTAGCTCCGCCCACCTTCGTCCTCTTCGTGAACGAGCCGGAACTCTTTGACAGCGATTACGAACGCTACCTCAGCAACCAGCTTCGCAAAAGACTCCCCTATTCCGAGGTTCCCCTCAAATTCTACTTCCGACCCCGGACAAGAGAGCCATTCACCCCGCCAAAGGCAAAACAATAGCGCCAATACCCATTCGTAGGGTGGGCGTCGCCATTATATGTTAAGTTAAGAAACAGAATCCGAACGAGTCGTGGGAGTGAGGTGGTGAAATCTGTGGTTTCTGCTACTTTCCAATAAAATGCTAAGCAACAGAGACACGAATTACACGGATTACACGGATTACACGAATTACACGGATTACAAGGATTACATAGATTACACCGGTTGTCGTTC
>CAYHFB010000475.1:0-3366 GCA_964355695.1 uncultured candidatus Brocadiaceae bacterium | reverse complement strand
AGGCCTGACTTTCAATTTCCAATACAGGTCGCTCCTACGGAGCTTTTGTGGTGTTTAGATTCTCTATTCTACAAACAGGCCGCCCCTCTGGGGCTATATTCGTCCAACCCCGGCAGTCTTTGGCTTAGCGCTTACACGCAAAATAAATGAATGCGTTGCAAAGTTCCGTCAGGAACGAAATATTGGTAGAAAACAAACACAAAAACGGTCTTAGTTCCGTAGGAACGACATATTTGTAGAAAAACCATTGGGTTTTGAATATTTCATGCCTACGGCACTTTATGGTTGTATGCCTTTGCTATTTCTACCGATATTTTGTCCCTACGGGACATTACGTCACTACTCAGGTAGATAGGCTGAATACCGAAGGCTAAATCGTATATTATTACACAATATTTCCGACCGGCAAAAGCTTTTAACCTTCAGCCTTCAGTCTAAACACCTGAGTAGTTATAAATAACTGCAATCATTCTATCTGGCTATCATAAAAAGACTTACATTAACACCGACCAGCAAACCCGCATAAATATAATGAAAATTCCCACACATTTAAATTATGTCCGCTCTAAGTATATGTAGTTTTAAAGCGAATTGGTATATGAACGATAACATTATCTCTCATTGTGACGGTGAGTGCAAATGTTTAATCTATGCCCATTCAGAGTATAGTTCTCTCTTTTTTATCAGGGTTTCTATCGGCTATTGCTCGGTAGATTTATTACCTAAAACACTGACCGTGTTTTTACACGGCTATTTCAAGATTTATTCTACTGTAGTCAACTACCGGCATTGATTCTTTCCGTCCATCTATTTTTCTTTTTATGTCAATCAAACCTAATTCGGCTAATATGTCAATGTCTGTCACAATGCTTTTTATGTCTCTTTTGGCTATCCTTGCAAGCTCCTGGATGCTTTTAGGATGCTTTTCTTTGACTAAGTGAAGCAGTTCTATCCTCTTTGGAGTAATTGCCTTCCTGAATCCCTTAACGCTCTCAAAATAAATAGCCTTTTCCCTTTTTACTTCCTCGCCTCGTTCAATTGCTTCACCGGCTTTCACAAAATCATATAACACATCTTTAACGTTTTTAATACCAATTTTAAATCTTTTTACCTTCACAAATTCCCCTCGTTGAATTTTTTTGCATCACGATAAAAGTCATTTACCAACGTCGTTAAATCAGTAAAAAGGTATGTTTCTGTTCCGCTTTCATAATGTCTGTGGTCTCCCTTACCCTCGCCATTGTCATAACCAATTACCCGTTTACCTTGAACAATATAGACAAGCGAATATTTATATCCATGTGGTTTATCATAGGTCGGCTCTACTTGCCATAATTTTACCTCTATAATATTCCCCGTATCCTCAACAACCTTAATATGTTTTACAAGATTACCTTTTGCCATTGGTATAATTTACCAACAATCATTTTTATTGTCAAGCCTTAGAGTATAACTTAACTCGTATGGAGAAAAAGGGGATTGTAGAAAGCTTGCAAAAAAGAGGTTTTTACAGGGCGGTGCCCTAAAAATCCACAGGAATAAAATTCCTTTGAATAGCTTGAAAAGACTGATAAAATGAAACGCCAAAGTAATAACGAATAAAAACAATATGGTAGGAGGGTTGCATGGAAGAAAAAGGGTTTACGTCTGCCGGGGAGTGCTGGAAGCAGATTCTTGCGGATGCGAAGAAGAACGTTTGTTTACTGAAAGATATCGAACGGTTTGCCAGGGAAAACAGGGCGACTGCCAGGATAGTCTTTGGTACTTCAGGTTGGCGGGGTGAAGTAGGCACTGATTTTACCTTCAATAACCTCCGCATTGTCACCACCGCAATTATCGAAACGCTCAAGACGGAGGGGGCAAGCCTGGCTGCGCACATGGGCGTTAAGGGTTTTGATGAAGTCAAAAGGCTTGGCGTTATTGTGGGACATGACAATCGATTTTTAGGCCCGGAATTCGCCTCGTCTGTGATGGGTCTGCTCCTTAAAGAGGGAATAAAGGTTTATTACGCGGGTGAAACCACCACACCGGAGCTGTCTGCAGCCGTTTGTGTACTGCCTGCCGCCTGCTCAATAAACATCACCCCATCGCACAACCCGGCCAACTACGCCGGACTCAAATTCAACCCGTCAGATGGCGGCCCGGCAGGCAATGAGATTACGGATATTATTGAAAAAATCGCCAATAAGATGATGGCGGAAAAGGTAATAATTAACGAGATAAAGCCACAGGGGTACCAAACGATAGATGCCCTGCAGCTTTATAAGGATTTTATTGAGAAACAGGGAACCTTAAACATTGAGAAGATTAGGGGTTTTGTAAAAGAAAATGACTGTTTTATCTGCATTGACCACGTTCACGGCGCTTCGAGAGGGAGGCCGGACGTGCTTATCGGTAAAAGCCCTAAAATAAAGTGTCTCAGAACCGAAGGCAATTTCTTGTTTGGCGGCATAGCGCCTGAACCTTCGGCAAAGAATATGAAACTGGTGATGGACGCGCTGAAGGCGAGCAAAAGCAAGTTTAAGATTGGCGTGTTTGTTGACCCGGACGGCGATAGGGTAAGGTTTACCGACGGCGAGTTGGATATCACCATGAACCACTTCGGCGCGATGGCGCTGCATTTCCTGCATCATTACAAGAAAATCCAGGGTGTTCTGGTAAAATCGGTCGCTACGAGTAACTTTGGAAACGCCATTGCGGAGAAGCTTGGCGTCCCCATCAAAGAGCCAGCCGTAGGCTTTAAAAATTTCAGACTATACATGCTGCCCACGGCTAAGGAGCGTGCCATCGTTGCTTATGAAGAAAGCGATGGGATAACGGGCTACCGCAACACCCTTGAAAAGGACGCAATGTTTGGGTTTTTGCTCGCGATTGAAATGGTTGCGGTAACGGGGAAGAATCTCGGCGAATATCTCCGCGAACTGGAATCGGAATTTGGCGCCTATTTCCCCGAAAGGGCTTCTATCCAGGTAGACCGCAGCCTTACCGGCGACGTGCTTACCAAAAAACTCTCCATTCTCAAGGCGAAACTCCCCGTCGGAGGCAAGGTGGCTGTCGGTAAAAAGACAAAGATTATTAAAAACGTCATCACCGTGGACGGCATGAAGTTTGTTCTCGAAGACAATTCATGGTTTTTAATAAGGCCGTCTGGCACGGAGCCGAAGGTACGGTTTTACGTTGAGCCCAGGACGCCGGACGAAATTGACGCAATGGTTAAGTTGTGCGAATCGCTGGTAAAAGAGGTGCTTGCTTAAAACGAAGTTGATTAATGCAGGGATTTTCATAAACCGTAGGGACACGGCGTGCCGTGTCCCCCATAGGTGTTAAGTTAAGAAACACAACTCGAACGAATCAAGGAAATGGAGT
>CAYHFB010000474.1:1876-3371 GCA_964355695.1 uncultured candidatus Brocadiaceae bacterium | reverse complement strand
ACGCAAAGCCCTCGACAAGCAGGTAAAAAGGTTTTACGGCGGTAATTCATTGGGAGCCAACCTTCAGCCTTCGTTATTTGAAAAACAATCAAACATGCATAACATTATCTTTCAGCCTCTTCCTCTTCAAAAGCATCGACAATGCCTTTACGCATCGTTCGGGAGAAGGATATACGGGCAGGTTGCGTTCCTCGAATAACAGCTTTACCTTCGCGGTAAAGGCGCCACCCACGGTACAGATAATGGCCGGCTTGCCAGAGGCAGTCATCGCTTCGGAGATGAGATCAACGACCCGTTCCGTCATGCCCTGGGGCGCCATGAGGGGTATGATAATAGCGGCGTCATATTCGTCGCTCTCCACCATGCAGGCGCGTAGCGCAACGTGGTAGTCGATGTCCGAAGCGCTGCCCGTCAGGTCGATGGGGTTGTTTACTACGTAGTAGCCTGAAAAACCACCTCTTAGCTTTTCCTTTAACTGCGGGGATGGAGGGGGGACGTCCAGGCCATTTTCCGTACAATGGTCGGTCGCAATGACGCCAAAACCGCCGCCATTCGTGACAATTAGCACCTTGTTACCGCGCGGCGGGTTTTGCATGGACAGGGCCTTGACGCCGTCAATAAACTCTTCGAGGCCGTTCGCTTCAATAATGCCCGACTTTATAAACGCGGCCTTGTAAATTTCGTATCTGCCCGCTATTGCGCCCGTGTGGGACTTTGCGGCGGCAATACCGGCCGCACCCTTCCCAACCTTAAGCGCCACGATAGGCTTTTTCCGTGAGCAAGCCTTGGCCGCTTCAATAAATTTAAGACCGTGGTCTACCGATTCCATGTAGATGGCAACGACCCTGGTATTATCGTCATCCGATAAAAACGGCAGGAGGTCTGACTCCCCCACGTCCATTCTGTTCCCGTAATTTGCCATCCTGGCTATGCCCAATCCCTCCTGTGCCGCGAGGTCC
Source organism: uncultured candidatus Brocadiaceae bacterium (assembly GCA_964355695.1). Classification (GTDB taxonomy): domain Bacteria; phylum Planctomycetota; class Brocadiia; order Brocadiales; family Brocadiaceae; genus JACVXV01. Next base: position 2,412 of record CAYHFB010000474.1, on the reverse strand, counting down.
AGCATCGCCACGGCAAAGGCGCCGCTTTGGGAAAGGATTGAAATAGCGCCCTTTTGGGGCCTGCTTACCCTTTCATTCGGTAAAAACGAGGTGGTAAAATGCGCGTAATTATCCATGGTACCCAGGCAATTCGGGCCGAGGATGCGTATGTGGTTATCAAGAGCAACCCGTTTGAGCTTCTCCTCCATCTCAATGCCTTCCTTGCCCATCTCACGGAAACCGGCACTGATGATGATGGCATGGCCGATTTTCTTCCTGGCTTGCTGTTCGAGAACGCTTAGTACCGATTGGGCGGGTATTGCAATAATAGTTAACGCAACTTCGTCTGGAATGTCCAGAAGTGATGGAAAACAGGGTAAGCCAAAGACGGTTTTGTATTTTGGATTTACCGGATAAATTCTTCCGAGATATCCGACGTCGAGGATGTTTTTTAGGATGATGCCGGGCAGGCTTCCGGATTTTTCCGTAGCGCCAACAATTGCAACCGAGGAAGGGTTAAAGAATGTTTCCATTATGATGGCGCTAAAGAGAGTACA
>CAYHFB010000474.1:0-1776 GCA_964355695.1 uncultured candidatus Brocadiaceae bacterium | reverse complement strand
CTTCTTTTATCTCTCATGATCCATATACCTCAATTTTGAAAAACTTTAAGATACTAAATAACGTATGTTCCTGATAAAACTATGCCTGTTTGCTCACGTCTGTCTCAATATCAATCTTTTTCTGTGTATTTTTGCTGGTGGCGCTGGTAGCGTCAGCCACCTCGTCTTCAACGCCTTTAATACCCTTTTTGAACTCAACGATGCCTTTCCCCACTGACTTCATAACGTCGGGAAGTCTTTTCCCGAAAATAAGAAGCGCCACAATGAGAATAATGATCCATTCCCACCCACCTGGCATACTAAACATGGTTTAGATCTCCTTTATGTAAAAAGCTCAAAACTTATAGAAAACTTAAGGAATTATATCATCATGCCGTTAAAAATCAATGAATTTGTTTGAAATGAAAATCCGGTTAAGGTGGACGGAGAAACCGTGTTCGCGTGGATTAAGTGAAGCGTATCCACCGGATTATGACTTTTCCTTAAGTCTGAGGTTAAGTATTTCCCGTTTCTTTTTAATTATGGAGGGTTGTACAAAATAGAAGTGGAACAGTATCTCCAGCACATCGAGGTTCCAATCCGCTTCACCTGTCTCAACGTCCACCACCTCGCCCGCCCTCTCGCTTTTTGTTGGGTAAGCCGCGAAATTGCTGATCTTCCGAATATCACTGATGGCGTCCGCTATGTATGGCGGCAGGCTTCCGCTTTCAACCACTTCCTGGATTTCACCGGCAAGGTTCGACGGCTTGACGCGCGCCTTTTCCCGCAACAGTCTTTGTAAGCACCGACGGCTTAAAGCGGCGCTCGTCCTTGGGCTGTCCGCCAGGATGATACCCGACTCCCGGTATTCCCGTGCAAATTCTTCAGGGACTTCTTTCGAAAGAGGCGTGCGGCTTGACCCCCTGGGATAGATCAGACGCTCGTTTTTGACAGCTTCAATATGGCTCCGTCCGCCGACGCTGCTGATTTTGCCGTTTGCCAGGACAAGGATGACGCGTTCGCAGGAAGGACACTTCCGGCTGATGATGCCCCAGTCGCCCTGGGCGTCGTTTCCAACAAGTATCACTTCATAAAAATCGTGAAAAGCTTCGAGACAATGCGGACATTTCATAGCAGTAACCAGTGAGGCAGCGCCCCTGATAGATTAAAAAAGTTTGAAACTACAGATTACACGGCTATTGATGTTAAACCGCGAAGAAGAAAAAACCGATGCGTTAATGCTCATGGTGCTCATCGTGAGCATGTTCCTTCTTTTTCTCAAGCCCCTTACCCGTTGTTTTCTTGAGATAATCGTCTATGGCGGCCTCAATGGCCTCTTCGGCAAGTACCGAACAGTGCATCTTTGCCGGTGGCAATCCATCCAGCGCCTCTGCTACCGCCTTGTTCGTGAGTTTCAAGGCTTCTTCAAGCGTCTTCCCCTTAATCATCTCGGTGGAAATACTGCTGGTTGCAATAGCAGCGCCGCAGCCAAAGGTTTTAAACTTTACATCAACGATTACATTGTCTTTAACGATAATAGACATCTTCATAATATCGCCGCAAGCGGGATTCCCAACCTCTCCCACCCCATCAGCATTGGAAAAATCCCCCACGTTACGCGGGTTGGCGAAATGATCCATAACTTTTGCGCTGTATTGCATAGAAAACTCCTGTCTTTAAAATTACTTGTTTTTGTCCGTAGGACAAGGCTTTAGCCTTGCAACTGTCTGAATACGTGCCAGAGATTGCAACCCTAACTGGTAGTCCTACCCCTAAACGTCAAAAGAGGGCGATTTC
>CAYHFB010000473.1:0-3381 GCA_964355695.1 uncultured candidatus Brocadiaceae bacterium | reverse complement strand
TAGTCTCTTTTTTGGAATTTTTCAGCAAAAACATTTTCTGTGAAGTCTCGTATTCCGCGATGGATTCTGAGACGTCCAATTTCGAATATCGAATGTCGAAAGCTCCCCCAGTTTCAACTGCAAAAATCCTTGCAATGAGAATATTAGGTGACTTTAGTATGTGGCCATGCCACCTTCAACCGACTGCTGAGCAGGGGCGAAGGATTCGAGGGCTTGGAGTTACCGGTAATGATCAAAAATTGTTGCAAGCCATTTCGGATCCAATATTCAATGTGGAGGACATCAGCAAGAAAAGTCTACCACAAAAGCTGGGGTCTTTGTTATGGGCAAAAGGATTGACGGGAAAACAATGATCATCCCGTATCTGCCGCCACTTACGACGGCTTCGTTATCATGGCTTGATTCGGAAATTGCCGGACCAGCGAAAATATTCATTAACAGACAAAGGGCGAAAACTCACTACGGCATTGAATGCCTTAGTCGCCGCTTCTACAGAAGAATTGCTTAAAATGTCTGCATAACAACTTTTTTTTTATTGATGTTCTGAATCGGTAAGGTACTAATCACCATGAAGACAACCACGTGGACAACCAGCGAATTTATTACACCAGACGCAATATCCTCTATCAGGGACGCCATTAAAAAGGCCGATGGAAACGAGATATTTCTCGTAGGCCGTCTGAACGAAGAATATTTGGTGTCGGACGTGGACGTTTACGCCATGGGGAACCGAAACGCCGTGCCTGCTATTATTAAGGAGGCAAAGTTCGGTGACGTTATCATCCACAACCACCCGGAAGGGGTTCTCCATCCATCGAACGCGGACATTGAAATCGCATCGCAAATGGGCGCGGACGGCGTCGGGTTCTACATTGTCGATAACAACGCAGAGTATTTATACCCCGTTGTCAAGGCAAGCAAAAAGCAAACCTACCACGAATTACCCTTCGAAGAGCTTTCGGCGCTCTTTCAGGCGGAAGGGAGTTTTTCAAAAAACCTGCCTCAGTATGAATACCGCGAGCAACAAATAGACATGTTGGAATCGGTGACCAACGCCTTTAATAAAAGCAAGGTCGCCGTGATTGAGGCGGGCACCGGCACCGGAAAGTCGCTGGCGTACCTCGTCCCTGCGGTGTTCTGGGCCATTAGGAATAGGGAACGTGTGGTAATTTCCACCCATACGATAAACCTTCAGGAGCAGTTGATAGAGAAGGATATCCCCATATTGAGGCGTTGTAGCGGCCAGAAGTTTAAATGCGCGCTCGTCAAGGGCAGAAACAACTATATCTGCATGAGAAAGGTCAGCAACCTGCGCGCCGATGGCGGCGTTCTGGTTGAGGAGAAGGACCGGCAGCAGTTGAACGATCTGCTGGAATGGGCCGGTACGACGCGCGACGGTAGCAAGGCCGACCTCAACGTTATACCGCAGGATGACGCATGGGAATCCATACAGTCTGAGGCCGACCAGTGTACCCGGCTGAAGTGTCAGTTTTACGACGATTGCTTTTTTTACATCGCCAGGAGAAACGCCGCAAGCTCAGACGTGCTGGTGGTAAACCACTATCTTCTCATGGCGGACATGGTTGTGCGCCAGGAGATGAAGAACCACAGCATCTCCGCCATCCTGCCGCCATTCAAGAAAATAATCATCGACGAGGCGCATCACCTTGAAGGGGTGGCAACGGCAAATCTCAGTTGCGCTATTTCGAGGATGCGGGCGCTAAAGCTCCTGGGCAGGCTTGTCAACCCGAAGGATTCGAGGAAAGGACTCCTGCAGTACCTCAAAATGAAACTCGAAGAGGTGTCTTCCGTTCAGGATAATGCCCTGGTAATAAACATCGTTGAGCAGATCAATACGGAAATCCTGGACGCACGGCAACTCCTCTACGACGCCGTTCTGAACGTCTTCGATGAATTGTCGGACACCGTGCTTATGCATCTGTCGCAGCAAGGTACCAACTCAAAACCGTTCGGCGCCTCTCCTTCCCGCGATGCATGGGCCGGCGGAAAGGCCAAAGGCGCCCCCATTCAAAAAACCTTTATACCAAACGCCACAATGAATACGAACGAAGAGCCGAAAAAGGATGAAGAGGTCAAATTACGCATCACCGCAGCCTTTACCTCAACGGACGTGTGGCAGAACATTTTAGAGCCGACGCTGAAGTCGCTCTGCATGGACGTCCATAAATTTCTAGCGTCATTAAAGGCACTGCTGCACGAAATAGGCGCATTATCTAAAAAGGCGCAGGACTCGCTGTCGTCCGTGCTGGTGGACGTTGTTTCATGCAAGGAGCGCCTCACCACCGTGGCCAATGACATCTCGGTCTTTATAACGCCGGACTCCAACTCCTGCAAATGGATAGAGGTCAGGCGGCAAAAGGGAAATCCCATTATCCGCTTTTGTGCCGCGCCGCTCTCCATTGCCGAAGGCCTGAAGACGTGCCTGTACGACAACTATAATGCGATCATCATGACCTCCGCCACGCTGTCGATTAACCGGCACTTCACGTTTTTCCGCGACAATGTCGGCCTGAACCTGCTCCCTGGAGAACGGCTGTCGGAATTAATCCTGGACTCTCCCTTTGACTATGAAAAGCAGTCCATGATTGGCATTCCCACGGATATCGCGGAACCGAACGAACCGGGTTACCGGGAGACACTCGAAGAGAGCATCCTGAAAGCCGTAGAAATCTCGGACGGGCGCGCGCTCGTCCTGTTTACCTCGTACAGCCTGCTTTTCACCCTGTACCGGAAGCTGGAATCGCGCATCACGAAACTGGGCTACACCTGCTTACGGCAAGGGACGGATAACCGGCACCGCCTCCTGGAGACCTTCAAGAAGGACAAGACATCCGTCCTTTTTGCAACCGACAGCTTCTGGGAAGGCATCGACGTCAAGGGCGACGCACTGGAATGCGTCATCATCACCCGATTGCCCTTCAAGGTACCAACGGAGCCGATTATTGAGGCACGGGCCGAGGCCGTTGAACTTGCCGGGGGCGATTCCTTTTATGACTATTCACTCCCCATGGCGGTAATCAAATTCAAGCAAGGCTTCGGAAGGCTCATCCGCAGTCGGGACGATAGAGGAGTGGTCATTATTTTTGACCGGCGCCTGGTCACCAAGAAATATGGACACCTGTTTCTCCAGTCACTCCCCAACGCCCGTTGCATCAAGGATAAACAGGAGGTGGTCTTTGAGGAAATGAAACGGTTTTTTGGATAGGGAACCACAGATTTCACAGACTTTCTCGTTCCCAAGTTCTCGATCCTTGCATTATAATGACAAACGGGGATGATATCCTACATTGACGTAGAGGAATTTCAAAGTAGGGACACGGTGCCCGTGTCCTTTTACGTGTGAACACCAATAAGTCGCCG
>CAYHFB010000472.1:0-3384 GCA_964355695.1 uncultured candidatus Brocadiaceae bacterium | reverse complement strand
TTTTCGAAATACACAACCGTTGGTTCGTATTCAGCACAGGCTGACTTCACACCGCACGAGATATGTATCCTGTATAAAAAATATGCACTACAGGCAAAAAACATCAAAAACAGAAATACACTGAGCACTTGACGCACACACTATAACAAGTAATTCTAAAAAAAACAAATACAAATAACCGGCAACCTCCTGACAATATTTCCTTGATAAATAATTTGCGCCATTTTATACTGTGAATTGCTTTTTCTATTATAGCGATTCAACTAAAAGGAAGGTTCATGAAATTTAAATTAACCCACAAGTATTTTTTACTGATTGCCGTTACCCTCGTTTCTACCGCTACTCTCTTCTTTGCCATTCCCAAGATATTTGGACTCGAACATCGCGCTGAAAAACACCAGGAAAAAGAAGACGGGCCTTTTAAATTTCGCCTGCCTGGGGTCGTGATGTCTTACGTAAACAGGCTTTATGTAGACCCTGACCGTATTAAACCACTAGAAATGATCAAGGAGTCACTTAAATGGGAGGAAAGGGCCATTCCTGAAGTTCTCACGGACTTTATAGAAACTTCCAACACGGAAACGATTACCGTTGACGACGTATCAAAGTCGTTCGATCTGTCTAAAATCCGCCGCACGAAGGACATGGTAGATGTACTTCGCGACGCCCTTGAGTTTATCAATTCCCAACGCCAGACAAAAGAAAACCTTACCGCCAGCGACCTTGAATATTCGGCAATCAACGGGATGCTTACCCAGCTTGACCCGCATACCATCATATTTCCACCCAAAGAATTTGCTGAATTCAAAATCGGCACTACGGGCAAGTTTGGCGGCCTCGGCATGGTGGTAGGAGTGCGGCAGGGACAGTTGACCGTAATTTCCCCGATTGACGGCACACCGGCGTCACGGGCAGGTATTATGGCAGGGGACAAGATTATTGAGATCGACGATGAATCCACCATCAACATGACCCTGACGGAATCGGTGGGCAAATTGCGCGGCGATCCGGGAACGGAAGTCGCCTTGCTGGTTCTGACGGAAAATGTCGCACAACCCAAGTCCTATTCACTGAAAAGGGAAGTTATTGTCATTCCTACGGTGGAATCGGCCCCCCTGGATAATGGTATTGGTTATTTAAAGATACGAAACTTTCAAGACGACACCGCACAGTCCCTTGCCGCCAACCTAAAAAGCCTGAAAGCGGCAAACGGCAAGATCAAGGGGCTGATTATCGATCTGAGAAACAACTCCGGTGGATTGTTGGACCAGGCGATAGAGGTGGCTGACACCTTTCTTGAAAGCGGTCCTATTGTACATACCGTTGGGCCGGGTGGTCATCCACGCGAGGTGCAGGAAGCGAGAAAGCGCGATAACGACGAAATAAACTACCCCATTGTGGTGCTTATTGATGCCGGTAGCGCATCCGGGGCGGAAATTGTCGCAGGGGCGCTCAAGGAGAACAACCGCGCCCTGATTGTGGGAGACAGGAGCTTCGGCAAGGGTTCCGTCCAACAACTGGTTGAGCTTATGGACGGTTCCGCACTGAAATTAACCATTGCGAAATATCTCACGCCATTGCTTACCGACATTCAATCGGTGGGCATAACCACCGATATCCAGCTTACCGCCGTTACCGTTTTAAAGGATAATATTAACCTGTTCCGCGGCCACGTCGCCCTGCGCGAAGAAGACCTCAAGCAGCACCTGGACGAGCATGCCAAAGGCGAAAAACCCTTTGCCACCCTCAAGTATTTCCAGGAATCTAAGGAAAAAATCAAGACCGACGACCCGGAAGAAGAAGCTGGCGACCCATACAAGCTGCCCGATTTCAGCAAAGACTTTCACATCCTTTTCGCCAAGAAACTCCTTATCGGGACGGCCGCGTGGCCGCGTGAGGCATTTATGAAAAACTCCCTGCCCATCGTGGAAGAAACCGCCCGCCAGGAAGAAGAGAAGGTCGCCCAGGCGCTTCAAAAGCTTGACATCGATTGGTCAAAAGGCACAAGCCTGGAAACCGGAAAGCCTAAAGTTTCGTTCTCAACAACGCCTGAAAATAGCAAGGTTAAGGCCGGAGAGAAGATTACCCTTACCGTAACCGCAACCAATGCAGGAGAATCCCCACTCTATCAATTACGAGGCATATCATCGTGCAAAAACTACCAGTTCGACAAGCTGGAGTTCATTTTGGGGAAAATAGACAAAGGCGCCGTAAAATCGTATTCCACCACCATAGAAATCCCAAAAAATGCGCTGGATAGGGAAGACGAGGTTGTTATAAAATTTGAAGAGCTAAACAAGCAGACGCCAGAGGACATCAAGTTTACCGTCAAGACAGAGGCGTTGCCAAGGCCGCTTTTTGCCTTTTCTTATCAAATACTCGATCCCGTAAAAAGATCCCCCGCCAATAATGAGGACGGCCTGATCCAGGCGGGTGAGGACGTTGAGCTGCTGGTGCTGGTAAAAAACATCGGCGACGGCGCGTCTGAAAAAACGGTAGTTACCTTAAGAAATTTGAGCAATAAGGAAATCCTGATAAAGAAAGGCAGAGTAGAGGTTGAGAGTTTAAAACCCGGTGAGAAAAAAGAGGCAAAAATATCATTCTTTGTAAAAGATACCATTGCGCCTGAGAATTTCACTGTTGACCTCATTGTTTCCGACACCATCTTCGAGACACTGTTGACGCACAAGATTACCCTGCCCGTTGTTGCAGGAAAATCCAAGGTAACGCCCGCTAAGAGCGTTCTAACAATAGAGAGAAACCACACGCCCCTTTATGGAGGTATGTCTTACGATTCTCCCGTGATTTCGATGATGAACGTGGACGTAGTCCTCGCGTCAGACGCTAAGAGCAATGACTGGTTCCGTATACCGCTGCCGGGCGACCGGTATGGGTGGCTTTCCGCAAAGGAAATTACCAAGCCGGGCAGCGCCGAAGGCAAACCAAGCGCTTTAGAACCATTTTTACAACAATTACCGCCAACCATCACGATGAAAGAACCTTTGCCGGGCATTTTTACCATAAAAGACCGTCTGCCCCTTTCAGCAGTTATCGGCGATGATATTTGCGTAAAACACGCCTATATTTTTGTTAATAATGACAAGGTGTATTTCAAATCCAATAAAACACCAAACCTGAAAGAGCGCTCACAGCTTGTGATTAACACAGATATCCCGCTGAAAGAAGGCCCCAACATCGTCATTATCGTAGCCCGCGACGACGATGACCTTACCACCAGCAAGTCGTTTGTGGCAACGCGCGCAGGTGAAGCAAAAAAAGTACCGTAGCGCGAACCTTTAGGTTTGCCAAACCCCGGGCAACCCTGCCGGTGTTTATACACATCTTTTCGCTCAAGGGTATGAACGAGGTGTGAAGGGTGCCATG
>CAYHFB010000471.1:0-3387 GCA_964355695.1 uncultured candidatus Brocadiaceae bacterium | reverse complement strand
GTGTTTTCCCACCAATTCATTAAACTATCGACGATAAAATCGCTGGTTTTATAGGCATCAATAAGCCGCCGCACCGGCCTCTGCAATCGCGTGGTCTTGGTCTCCGGAGCCGCCACTTACGCCTATAGCACCGACTACCTTGCCGTTGCGTTTAAGGGGAATTCCGCCGGCGAATATCATGATGCGGCCGTCGTTGGATGCATGGATGCCGAAAAATTGCCCGCCAGATTGGGAGTGGGTGGCCAGGTCTTTTGTGGCTATGTCGAAGGCGCGCGACGTATACGCCTTTTTTATGGAGATGTCGATGCTTCCAATCCATGCGCCGTCCATGCGCACGTGGGCTACCAGGTTTCCTCCGGCGTCGGCGACGGCGATATTCATAGGCTGGCCGATTTCGCTTGCCTTTTTTTCTGCTGCGGCAATAATTCTTTTTGCGTCATTTAGGGTAATCACGGTGTCTCCTTCATAAAAAATTTTAACGCCCTTCCGGCCTCTTGGTCTACAAATGAAAATATGCGGTGGATGGAATCGTGAATGCTGGAACGGGAATGCCCCGCCACCTTGATAACCTCAAAGCCCAGTGCGTCGTAAAGCTCGTAAAACTTGCGGTAGAGGCAGGCGTTCTTCAGCGGTTGCTCCGTTCTGCCACTGCAAAATTCATGCATCTCAAGATGACCTCTCCTCCGCAGAAGTCCTGCCACGCACTGGGAATCTGAATAGACGTCAAGCGTTCCGAACCGTGATCCCGGTGCCTCTTTTTGGAAATCCTCAAGCGCCCACAAAAGGGTTTGAACTTCAAGCCTGGTCGATGAGGTCGCGTTAAACCTTCGGAGCTTGATCTGCTTGGCGAATTCCGGTTGTACCATTCCTTCCGGTGATGTTTCCAAGACCGAAGAAGGTACGAGAAGGTACGCCCCAAATCCAAGCCTTAGGCCGGGGTTCACACTCACGTCGCTGAAAAGCGCATAACGGTTCATAAGGTATTCCTTGTTATTGTAGTATGGGCATGGACTAAACATTTACAATCACCGTCAAAATAAGATTGAATTATTTACCGGCATTAAACGTAGTCCAAGTCAAATCAAAGCATTTCTAAAACGTCTTGGCCTGGGATGCCTAACAACGACCGCAATCAATGATGACAAACGTAATGAACAGGAAACTTTTAAAGAACAAGGGCTTGAACCGCGTATTCTCCGCCAAGGTGATATTATTAATACCGTTGCTCCCAATCCAAGGTAACTGGTATTATTAATTCTGCCGTTCCCGCCAATATCGCAGCCAGCACCAATAAAATTATGATTTCCAAAAAACCATGACTTTTTTCATAACAGTTACATTCCTTCACGAGTTCTTCACGTTACAGAATAGTTATATGTTGGCATGTTGCTTTAACCGTATCAAGGCCATGCCGAAACGGGAGCAAGGAGGAACGGTAAGGATATTTAGAACGAAGGAGTCAGGGGAATGGTTTATTATCGCATTGATGCCCTACACGGTACCATTATTCCGCCCGAACGAAACTAACTATCACGCACGTTAATATGATGTTCTTCAAGCTTTCGATAAAAGGTGCTGCGGCTCAAGCCGACCAGCTTTGCCGCTTTCGTTCTACTCCAGGCAGTTTTTTCCAGCGCCAAAATAAGCAATTGTTTTTCACTGGAGGGTGTTTGTTCCGGCAAAACGGCTTCCGTCCCAAAGTGTTTTTTCATGGTAAGCGGAAGGTGTTCCATCGTGATAATGGATTGATGGCAGACGATAAAGGCGTGCTCAATCGAGTGTTCTAATTCTCTGATATTGCCGGGCCACTGGTAATTCATAAACAGATTCTGGACTTCTGAAGAGATGTTCATTATATTCTTCTGCAATTTACGATTGAATTTATGCAAAAAATGGGCAATGAGGAGCGGTATATCATCGCGCCGCTCCCTTAGCGGAGGCAGGCTTATTTCTACGACCTTCAGCCGGTAGTAAAGGTCTTGCCGAAACCCACCGCGCTTAATTTTGTCCTGTAGATCCTGGTTTGTGGCGGTAATAATCCGAACGTCAACCTTGACGGGCGTGGAATCGCCCACCCTTTCAAATTCTTTATCCTGTAACACCCGCAGGAGTTGTAGTTGTGTTTTTGATGATACATCGCCGATTTCATCTAAAAAAATGGTGCCGCCTTCCGCCTTCTGAAATCTGCCCATTCGATCATGCGTGGCGCCGGTAAAAGCGCCCTTGACGTGTCCGAAGAGTTCGCTCTCAAGGAGGTGTTCAGATAAGGCAGAACAATTTACCTTTACGAATGGCTTCCTTCTTCGTTCCCCTTTGTAATGTATCGCCTCAGAAATGAGTTCCTTGCCCGTGCCGCTTTCTCCGGTAATCAAGATGGTGCTTTGCACGTCAGCCAGATTTTCTATAAGGGAATAAATTTCCTGCATGGAATCATTCTTGCCTATAATATGGTGAAATTGATGGCGTTCTTTCAGTTCACATTCTAGCGTGACCAGTTGTGTTTCATCGTTTACCACCAGAATCGCTCCGGAAAACAACCCTTTGTTGCTGACAAGAGGGTAGGTGGTAACGGACACCACCTGCTGTGGCCGCAGTATATGGCCGCACTCGAGACGATGTATTTCTACCGATTGCTTATTTGTTACGGTATCAGCCAGGGCATGATAGCATTGTTTATTGCACTGTTTCGACAGGACGCTGAAAGATGTCCCGATGTCGATACGGGTGATGTTGCAAATATCCTTTGAGGCCTCATTGGCCTCAAGGACATGCAATTCCTCATCAACCGTTATAATAGCGTCTTTCACGCTACTGAAAATAGCTTCGAGATTTAACCGGTACCGCTCTTTTTCCTCAACCAACAGCTTATGCCGTATTGCCCGATCGGTGATGCGCAAAAAGGCATCTTTCAGGATGGGCTTGGGAAGGTAATCGAACGCCCCAAGACGTACGGCTTCCGCGGCGGTTTCAGCACCGGGGCTACCGGTAAACATAATGACAGGTGTGCAAAGACTCCTGCCCCTGACTTCCTTCAGAAGTCCAATCCCCGTCTCTCCTACCCCCAGGAAAATGTCTGCGAATATGACGTCAAAATCCGCACGATCAAGGCCTACCAGCGCCTCTTGATAGTTACCGGCAGTTGTTACCTCGTATTCCTTTTCTAAAAGAAAGTTTTCCAGGGTAAATCTGATATTTTCTTCATCATCTACAATTAGAATCCTTTCCTTCATCTATTCATCCTCCTTATAGTTCGCTTTCAAAACCGGGATAGTTTGACCGCATGGGAATCTTCTGCTTATTTGCGCAAATATTTAGCCAAACATTATTTTATCCGAGTCCAACCCGATATGCAAGAACTGCAACTACACGAAAACCTTCCACCCTAGC
>CAYHFB010000470.1:0-3403 GCA_964355695.1 uncultured candidatus Brocadiaceae bacterium | reverse complement strand
AGCCGAACTTAATTAATCGTAGGTAGCGCAGGCGTTCCGCCTGCTGTTTTTTAAATGCAGGCGAGACGCCTGCGCTACAATGCGGTCGCCGCAGGCGACGTAATTTAGCAAAAAAATTATTGAACCATGAGAAATGTTTCTTTGCCGAAACAACTGAAGAATAACGTATGATTGTTAACTATCTCTTTCAACTTGTTCGGGTTAGGATGAATAATTTTTTATGGGCGCTCACCTTTTTAACGGTTATACCGGTCAGCAGCAAGAACGGTCAGGGATTCCATCGCACAGGCGCCGTTGCATGCTGGTTCCCGGTAGCAGGCTTGTGCATCGGCGTCGTTCTATCCATCTGTTCCGTGCTGTTTTCGGCCTTCTTCCCGCCGTTTATTGTCTATGCGCTGGTACTCGTCGCGTACGTCGCCACAACGGGCGCATTACATCTGGACGGTCTTGCCGACACCTGTGATGGCGTCTGGGGTGGAAAGGACAAGGACTCCCGGCTCTCCATCATGAAAGACAGCCGCATCGGCAGCTTTGGGGCAATCGGGCTGATCTGCCTGCTGGGCCTTAAATATGCAGGCCTGGTTGGCGTCGGGGACGTTACCACAAACGGGCATACCCTTTACGCCGTCATCTTAACGAAACTCTCCGTTCCTATTTCACCTCTTTCGGCAAACGTAATTCCCTCCCTCTTCGTAATGCCCGTTATGGGCAGATGGTCGCAGGTATTCGCAGCCGCGTTATCACCCTACGCCAGAAGCAACGCAGGCACAGGAAGTTTTATCGTGGAAGACACTACCGCCTGGCACGTGCTGTGTTCAACTCTTTTGCCATTATGCCTGCTTTGGTTCTTTTATGCCTCGTCGGGATTCGTTCTGTTTGCCATAATAGTTGTTTTCGTACTGATATGGATTTGGTACATAAAAAAGAAAATCGGCGGCATGACCGGCGATACGCTGGGGGCAACAAACGAACTGGTAGAATTGATCTTCCTTTTGAGCCTGTTAGCGATCTTTAAGAGGTAACGTTGTTTTTTGTTGTTACAAAAGATACTTTTTGAAAAAGAAGTTTTTACCTGATACTATTTCTACTATAATACCTATAAACACATTTGGCATTTCATCAACCAAATTCTGTAGGCAGCGCTAGGTCTAAATGTTGTTAAATTGTTTTTGACAGGATAACAGGATAGACAGGAGAAATAATCCCGTTAATCCTGTTATCCTGTCAAAAATTAATTCGGTGTAACAACTTCTTTTTTTTAATAGTTCTTCGTATCCCAACAATAATTCGTGAAAATTCGTGTAATTCGTGTCTCTGTTGTTAAGCTTTTTTTTGGTTGCGGCTTTGCCTCGCTAGGCATTCCGTGGTTCCAAGGCATTTGTTAGTCACTTTAACCATTATCGTCAGGACATTATGGCAAAAATCACCCTGGTAATTGGCGGCGCCCGTAGCGGGAAATCTGTCTTTGCCGAGAATATCGTTAAAAAATTCCACAATGTCGTCTACATCGCCACGGCTGAGGCAAAGGACGACGAAATGCGCGAACGGGTGCGAGTACACCGGGCGCGACGCCCACACGACTGGAAGACCATTGAGTCCCCTTTTCAAGTAGACCGTGTGGTCGCCGGGCTCAACGGTAAGGCAGACATTATTTTCATTGACTGCATCACCCTGTACGTTACCAACATGCTCTTGTACGAGCCAGTAACGCTGGCGCCTATACTCTTGCAAGGTGACGAACCTCATCAAGACAACGTGGAAGACATGCCCCCATCCGGCAGTTCCAGGAATGCAAACGAGTCTACAGACGCAGATAACGAGGTAAAGCAGCATTTACCGTTAGAACACCGGCAGAGACACATCCTTGCCATGATTAAAAAGCTCTACCAGGCGTGCCGGTCGTCCAGCGCCGACGTCATTTTGGTGTCGAACGAGGTAGGGATGGGCATTGTTCCCGACAATGCCCTTACGCGGTCGTTTATGGACGTCGCCGGTTTATCCAATCAACTCCTCGCCGAAGAAGCGGACGAGGTTTACTTTACGGTAGCAGGTATTGCTCAGAAGATAAAATAATGGACATCTATCAATTTAGCGCATCAGTAGCAAAAGACAAAAGCCACCCCATCTACGTTTTTTACGGTGACGAGGAGTTTTTCACCCACATAGCGTTAACTGCCGTGAAAAATGCGCTCCTTAAGGACGTAGACAGAACCCTGTCCCTCTTCGAATACGAAGGGGATGATACGCCCGGCGGCGTAATATTTGACGAGATCAGGACGATGTCGTTCTTTGCCGGCAAGGTGAAGCTGGTTGTTGTGGAAAAGGCCGATGAGTTTGTCGAAAAAAACCGGGAAATCCTCGAAAAATATTTCCTCAAACCTGCAAAGCACACAAAACTTGTCCTGGTCTGCACAAAATGGGACAAACGGACGAAACTATCGACGCTTGCCGACAAGGTCGGCATATCAATTGAATGCAAAAAGCTGAAGGACCACCTCCTGCCGGGATGGGTCGTCACCCATGCAAAATTCCACAAAAAGGCCATCTCAACGTCCGCAGCCCAGAGGCTGGTCGATGACGTCGGCAACAATCTGGCCATCCTTGACAAACATCTCGAAAAACTGTCGATTTATCTCGGAGAGCGCACAACCATCAACGATCATGACGTGGACGCGCTGGTGGGCGTGGACAGGAACCGAACGGTATTCGAGTTGACGGAGGCGGTCGCACAACGTAACGTGTCCCAGGCGCTCAAGATTTTGAGCCAGATGCTGACGCACGGAGAAGATTCGGTGAAAATCATCAGCCTGTTGGCCTGGCAGATCAAGCGTCTGTGGCGGGCAAAACAGATATTAAACGGGGGGGGGAGCGAATCAATGGCAATGTCGGAGTTGCAGATACTACCCTTCTTTTCAAAACGTTTTTTTGAACAACTCAAGCGGTATACCGAGGCTGACCTCGCCCGCAACCACGCCCTCCTGCTCGATAGCGACGTAAGGAGCAAGACCGCGTCCGTTAACTCGGCACTAATGCTGGAAATGCTGGTATATAAACTGTGTTCGTGAAAAGCAGGGCATTGCCTGCCATGCCCTTGAATGCACAGGGTAAACTGGTACCGTATTTTTTGAGGAGATTGAGTGGAAGGCGCTTTACGGTTATTACGAAAGAAACAGAATATCCTGAAGGAACTCCAACGGTGAGCAGGCGATAGAGGCGTCCGTTTGGGACGTAAGAGAGACAGTATTTCCCAATATACTGTTTATGAGGGAAAAGCGAATGTCGAACAAGGAATATTGAATATCGAAGTGGAAAACAAAAGATACAACTGATAATCACCCATGACAATTACCTTATGTTTATACACATCTTTTGATATGGCTTACGATTAACGGCCTAATATCTT
>CAYHFB010000469.1:0-3404 GCA_964355695.1 uncultured candidatus Brocadiaceae bacterium | reverse complement strand
CGGTAAGGTATTTATTAGATGAGGCTTACGTAAAGTTTTGAGCATTGAGTTTTTTTGTCATTTGAAATTGTTTCGTATTTCGATATTCGTATTTCAAATTTGGTTGCGGCCAGAGGCCGCGCCAGGAAATCTGTGATTCCAGGCTTTTTTGGTTATTTCACGTCCCTATAACGTTAGCTGTTATGATAAACCCTTAACAAGTTCGTGGAACCCGGCTCCCCGACGGGGACGCCTCCCGTTATGACAAGCGTCTCTCCTTTGCTGATATATCCGGCATTTCGCGCGGTTTCAATGCTTTTGAGCATCATATCATCCGTGCTTTCTATGGAATCAACAAGGATGGGGATTACCCCCCACACGAGGGCAAGCCTTCTGCTCGTATTGAGCGACGGGGTAACGGCCAGGATATTTTGACCGGGGCGATATTTTGAAATATACCGTGCGGTGCTTCCCGTTTGAGTGCAGGTTACGATGGTTTTAATGCCAAGGTCGTTTGCAACCTGGCAGGTCGCCATGCTTATTGCGTCAGGGGTTGTTATAGGGTCAGTCTGTGTTCTCCGCAGATTGGAATGGTTTTTCTTTGCCAAAAGAGGTTCAACCTGTCCGGCAATTTTGGTTAGCATGCGCACGGATTCGATAGGATAGCTGCCCTTTGCCGTTTCTTCGGAAAGCATAACGGCGTCGGTGCCGTCGAAAATGGCGTTGGCTACGTCGGTTACTTCCGCGCGGGTTGGCCGGTAGTGGTTGACCATTGAGCCGAGCATTTGTGTGGCCGTGATAACGGGTTTGCTGTAACGGTTGGCCGTGCGAATGATGTTCTTTTGCGCGAGGGGCACCTCTTCCAGGGGTATCTCTATGCCTAAATCTCCCCGTGCCACCATAATGGCGTCAGCGGCCCTGGTAATCCCTTCAAGATGGTTGAGCGCCTCGTGTTTTTCAATCTTGGCGATGATGGGGATGTCCTTGTCCTTTTTGCGGATAAGTTCCTTTAGCTCCATAACGTCGTCCACGTTTTTCACAAACGACAGGGCGATATAGTCCACGTTTTGTTCCATGCCAAACTCAAGGTCACTTCTGTCTTTTTCCGTAAGCGAGGGTATCGGCAGGCTTCTGCCCGGTATATTGACTCCCTTGCTGGTCGATAACAGGCCTCCAATTACTACCTTACAATGGATGTTCCCGCGGTCTTTGCTGACAACCGTTAATTCGATTTCCCCGTCGCAGAGAAAAATGGTGTCCCCGGCAAAGACCCTGTCCGGCAGATCGGGGTAGGTAATCGATGCAATGCCTTCATTCCCTTCAACAACCGCAGTTGTAAGGGTGAACAGGCCATTGGCGTTTAGCATAACGGTGCCTTTTGAGAGCGTACCTACCCTGATTTTCGGTCCTGATAGGTCCTGGATAATAGCAATGGTCTTTTTCAGGCGCGCAGAGATTTCACGGATGTTTTTTATGTTTTTTTCGTGGTCGGCTAACGAACCATGAGAAAAGTTGAGTCGCGCCACGTTCATCCCTGCGTGGATGAGTTCTTCTATCATGGACGGCGAGTTGCAGGCAGGTCCGATCGTGCATACAATTTTTGTTTTTGAAGGGAAATTCATGGTTGAGTTATTTTGTTGAAAAAATGTTGGGTTTCACTTCCAGACGGTGCCAAATGGATTTTGCGTAGACAGCCCCTATGCGGGAAAAAGGCGTAAAATGCCAATTTTACCGGTAGTTTTTTCTGTTACTATCCAAAATATTCTTTCTATCAGCTATTTTATGCCCTTTCAGCGCCTTTCAGTACCGCTTCCTTGCTCTATTACATGCTATTCAACTTCGCAATCAACATCGGTATCCCAATTATAGTCATCATTCTTGCTATATTGAAACACGTTGATAAGATGGAAAGTTCTGCGTTGATCTTTTTCCTGCCCCTCAACATAAATTGACCGGCTCCTAAATTCCGTTTCATATGACCAAAGGGTAATTCTGCTTTTTCTTTACGTAATTTATAGAGTTTCTGGCTTTCTTCCTCGTGGTATATTTCTTCGAGTCGCTTTTTCTGCTCTTCTTGTTTCACCATTCGCACAACCCATCTGCCGTTTTTGCTGGTAGTACATATCCCAAAATGCTTGCAACCCATACACTCTTTACCTCTGCTCGTTTCTCCGGTAGATACTTTTTTCTCTCATTTACTTGTTCCATCTTTCCCTCCCTTGAAATAATTTAAGTATAGCTTATTTCAAGAAGAGAAATTTCATTTCCGTCTGAAGCAGAACACAATAATACTCAGTGGCGCGTTTTTAGGCGCCCACTAGAGCGACCTGTTAGGCGCTGAGTTGAGCGTGTTAAATCAAGAAGGGATCTCAATGCTTTATTCACGGATGCCGAAGTGCTGAAAGCTTTGGCTATATCCGGTTCAAGAACAACGATATTTGCACCTTCCTCGGATAACCGTTTGTGGTATTTGCCACGAATAGCTTCAGAATAGTCGAAATCGTATTCGGGACGTAATTCGTCACTTACCTTTTGTGTTTTAGCCTTCATGTCTTGTCCTTTCCCGCGCTGTTGCAAGTCGCGCGCTGATAATACGTATAGTCTTGCCTCTTTCTGTATGTGAGACCACGAGCAATCGCCCGATGGAGGAGAAACCTACAGTAATTAGCCTGTGTTCTCCAATTGAATGGTCATGGTCATTAAAAGTAGCTGATAAAGCATCACAAAAAACCGTTGAGGCTTCTTCGAAATGGACTCCATGCTTTTTATAGTTCTTTTTTGCTTTTTCTGGATCCCATGCAAATCCCACTACTACCGTCCTTTAACTGTTGGTGAATATTGTATCAGAAAACGGCTGATTAATTGCGCTGGAAAAGAATTAAACGACTGGGCATTTACCAGTATCAACTGCTCTCCCTGAGCAAGGGCATATTACGATTACCACAAAGAGAGAAACCAAAGCCATGGTACCATCCTGCGAGACCTCGGCAAAAAATGGATCAAAATCCTTTTTGCCGTCTGGTCCTATGGATCATCTTATGACGAAGCGTTGCATATTCAAAACCTCAAAGCAAGAAATGTACCTTGGGCTATGGCTTTGTAATCCCTGATTTTTAAAGGCTTTTTAGCTCTTTTTTTCTAAAAATAAAAAAAGAGCTTGACATAGAGTGCCTACCCGGCTTACAGCGTTTTCAAGCTATAAGCAAATGAACAACCCCTGAGAAGGTCCCCCCCCGAATGAAAATGGAGATTTTCATTTGGCACAGTCTGTTCACTCAATCCAGCCTGGACGGCAGATGGAGTGCCGCAAAGAAATAGGTAAAGGAGAAAAATATTCTCAAAGATGAACTAAAAGCGGTTCTAACATTTTTCGTAACTACTCAGGTCTGTCTCACGCAAAGCCGCAAAGAGCGCAAAGAAAGGCA
>CAYHFB010000468.1:0-3420 GCA_964355695.1 uncultured candidatus Brocadiaceae bacterium | reverse complement strand
GTTCATTAACCCCAGCCTTCAGGCTGGGGTGCAGACGCACGCCTATCCGGGCTTTAGCCCTGACTGCACGCAACATGGCACCCTTCACACCTCGTTCATACCCTTGAGCGAAAAGATGTGTATAAACATGTGCTTTTAGAGCAAGGCTAGAATAAACGTAAGAAGACACAAGGGGGGAGTTTCAATACTGAGCATCCTGCCTCTTCAAGTAAAATCGTATGTTCAGTGACATCCTGGTGGTCAAAATATATTACAATACTGCCAGTGTCAATGTTTACTTCATAAAAGTTTATTCCTGAATGGGAACTCAACATTTGTTTTATTTCTTCAAGAAAAAAACCTGTTTTCTTTAACACGATGTGCTTTAACTTTCAATCTGTACGAGACATGGTATAAGTGACTTCTCATAAACAACTCCTTTCTTATTCCAGAAATTATTTTCTCGTTACCAGTTTCAGCATGGGAACGTGCCTGCAACAGGAGAAACGGCTTCTCTTCTTTATCTTTTTCTTTGGTCCACGATGAAAACGCTTCCCTGAACGGCCTTAGCCTTTTTCTTAATTTCCACGGCCGTTGCGCCTATTTCGTGAAAGGTATTAAATCGTGACTGCTCTTTTGACTCAACCACCGCAATCGATATGGACATCAACGGGTACTTGCATTTTTCATTCTTTCTGTCCAGGGTTTCTATGCCACCGTTTTCCACATCAGTACCGGTATATAGCGTGAGTACCATAACGTCAAATTCACGGATAAATTTGGCGCAGAGTTCTTGTATTTCTTGCGGGTGAATAACAGCAATAAAATCGTCTCCTCCGATGTGTCCGACATAGCCGATTATTGAAAGGGCAAATATCTCCATAATCAGGTACGCTGTTTTTTTAATTGCCTCGTCGCCCTTGCAAAAGCCATAACAGTCGTTATACGCCTTAAAGGAATCCAGGTCAAAATACACACAGGCAAAATCCTGGCCGGTTCTTATCTGCGTTTCAACAAAGGCCCTTATAGAAACGTTTCCGGGAAGTCCCGTCAGCGGGTTGGCCTGGCTTGCATGTTTTATTTTTAAGGAGGTCATCTTCTCCAGCAGGGCGTGGACGGTGGAAATGCCGTAATACTTACTACCATCGGTAATGATAAATATGTCGTAAAGCATGGAGAAATCTCTCGAAAGCACCCGCTTTGCGACGGCGTCAATGTCCCAGCGTATATCAACGGTCAGGAATGTTGCGTTTGTTAAGAACGTTTCGCTTGTCAGGCTTGAAATAGGGCGATTGTAAAAAAGATCAAAACCGAATTTTTTACCCAACTGTGCGTAAAGTTTTGCTTTCATAACGACCCCCACGGGAATTCCATCATTCACAATCGGGATACCAAGCATTTCAGGGTTTTGATTAAATGTTTCCACCAATTTCCCAACAAGTGTGTTGGCGTGGAAGGTGGGTACATTTACCGACGCTATGCTTTTAATGCCCGTTTCATCCAAAGAGGAGGCTTCGCCGTGGGCGTGTTGGTGTGAAACGATTTTGTTTTTCACGTGAACGGGAACGGATTGCAGCTTTGAAGATGGTTTGCCAAAAAAGTACCCTTGCCCCCAATCAATACCGAGTTCTTTTATGGTGTTAAATTCATCAAGCGTCTCTATGCCTTCAGCCACCATTTTTGAATGCAAGACCTTGTGGCACATATCTACCAGCATTTTTACCAGTGCCTGTTTTTTAAATGATTTATCTATATTCTCAACAAGGAATTTATCCAGTTTTACCGTCTGTGGGTTTGTTTCAGCGATAAGCCGCAGGCCAGCGCTCCCGGACCCCATGTCGTCTATGGCTATTGCAAACCCTTGCGATTGATAGTGTGATAACGCCTGGTAGAAAATCGGTGAGTCCTTTATGAGCGTCCTTTCCGTAATCTCAAGGACAACATTGTCCATTTTAAACTCAAATTCCTCAATAAGCGCCTTTGTCTTTCCTTTATCATGTTGTTCGTAGGTTATACATGCCGCATCTATGTTGATAAATAATTTGATTGGCATGGTATGTAGCCCCAGATTCCTGGCATTGATAATAGCCTTTTCCCTGCACAACATGTCCAGGTCTTCCAACATCTCAAGTTTTTCAGCGATCTCGAACAGATACGTTGGGTTTTCAAATATACTGGCTTCGGGGCCTCTGCTTAACGCCTCATACGCAACAACGCCCCCCGTGGTAAGGCAAACAATGGGTTGGTATTTGGTGAAAATCAGCCCATGTGAAATAATGCTTCTGAATTCATTTTCCAATTCTAGCGTGATACCAAAATTGGTACCCGATTTTCGATTTGTTTCAAAGGAGGAGGCGATTACGGCTACCATAGCTCATACCTCCCATTTCCCGGAACGGCACGTTCTCCCCTTCTATAGACTTCACAAACGCGCCTAATTGTTTATCTTCCTTTTTTACATGATCCGCCAGCCAGCCACAGAGCTTCTTTTGAGTTTGCACCACCAGATGCAAGGTGGCGCCGCGCGCATCAAATTCCTTCCGCAGACGGGAAATATCTTTCACAAATTGCCGGTGTTCGATTTTCTGCAGGGGGTAGCGTCCGTAATTATATCCAACCATTACTTCCTCTTCGCTCTGCAGTTTTCTCACATAATAATCCAGATATTCAAATACCCTGTCCAATGCCTTCCTTCCCTTGCCCTCGTCCATAGCGCTGAGCAAGTCGTCTACCATAAGAAACAACCACCTGTGCGAGCAATCAATGGTGTTTATGCCGGTAATCATGTCTTCATTTCGTTGGAATGTCATGCCTTTTCCTCCTTGAAAAAGAGAAATTACTTATGAAACATCGAATACGTTATTCCGAACTGCTGAGTTACGAGCAAAGAGCGGTCTTCTGCTTATCAGGCGTGACGGTTGTTGTTTTCCGTTTCCTGGTTGCCTGAATATATATCCGTCCGTTTGTTACTGCCTCGTTATACTCATGCCTTTTAAGACAAGGCACACATTCGATGTAATTATCATGCTGCCGCAGATTCGGCAGGGTGCCGCTTACCGCAGTGCGTACCCCCAACTCAGGCGATTGTTTGATGCACTGAAAGCTACTCGTAAAAACCTTAAAATCCTTATCATTACCACATTCAGGGCAAACAAAAAACGTGTTCATTACCATGATTGTCGCTCCTTTCAATAAATGTCCAATGCAACCTATGTTTTCCCATCCAGGTAGCGCCAGGCAATTTCATATCGCTTGATGGGTATTCGACCGGCCTTAAACAGCGCTTTTACACACGACTATTAAACAACACTTCTATTAGGATTGTATAAAGAACCTGTTAATTTTGTATTAAGTTTGCAATGGGTTAGAAAAGTTGGCTCTTCAGTGGAATTAGTGGGTAAAAAGGAGAAAAAAGTAGGCAATAGAGGTTCAATTTGGTTA
>CAYHFB010000467.1:0-3421 GCA_964355695.1 uncultured candidatus Brocadiaceae bacterium | reverse complement strand
TCTTTGCCATAGCCGACGATGTAGCTCATCCATTTTCTAAGGTTCCCATCGGCCCCGACGACTACGGCTGATGGATTGAATTTGCCAGTTCGAGTAAGTACCCACGATAGGCCATCACGCTTGGCGGGGTCACCGTTTTTTAGGAGATCAATCAAATGTGGAATTTGTGGCGCAGCAATCCGTAAAAGCGCACGTGCGGCTTCAACTTTGATCTCCAAGGGACTTGAGTTGAATGTATCAACAAGTGCGGTCGCTGTTGTCGCGGAAGCAAATAGGCCAAGTGCCCATGCTGCTCCAGCGCGCAGTTCGTCGTCACGTTGCGAATCCCGCAACACTTCGATCAGCAACTGTTCGCTCCGGCTCTTGGGTATTTCGGAAGCGACGATGACTGTTTCAAGCTGTGTTTCAAGAGGAACCGTCATGACCGGACTGCGCAACTTGTTCTCGATGAACTCCCAGCCGTTCGGGTCGTCGTATGCCGCAAGCGCGGCCGCAGCCTCAAGCTGGACGTAAATATCCTCATCGACATCGGTCATTCTCGATTCGAGCACCGGCTTGGCTATTGTGTAGCCTAGATACCGCAACGCTTTTGCGGCGGCGTACCGCTCACTCAGGTTGACGCTTGCGAGCTTGTCTATAAAATAGGCTTCGCTAACCGACGTGGGGTATTGGAGCTTTGTGTTGATCGGAACAACTGACGCCACAATCTGATTGGCCTCGACGGTATCACCAGCGTTGACCTGCGGCAGTAAGGTTATCTTGCCTTTGCTCCGGCTCAACTGGATCGATTGACGCCGTGCTTCCGGGATAGGAGTCAGGCTGATCCTCCCGGATTCCACAGCGAAAACAACTGACCGCTGGTTGGCGGCAGCACATGTCCACATCACCCGTATTTCGGAGCCTTCCTCGACCCCTTTTGGTTGAGTGATGGATACCTGTCCAGCGGCAAACGCCTTCCGCATGTCCTTCACGCTGATGAAGTGAACAGGCGAGACTTGTTTCAGGTCTATGGGAGAGTCGTCGTTTTGCTCGAAGACGACGATTGAAACAATGTCGTCGTCACGCATACCAGCGTCCCAAGCCCGCTTCGGGTCATTGAGGGAATGTGACATTGATATCTCAAGCTTTGTCTTGCCACGGGATTCAAATCGTAAGCCAGTGTTCAAGCATAAAATATCAGGAACTCGGACGCGCTTAATTTTGATTTTCTTCCAGATTTTGAAACCAGTGGAACCCCGCTCAAGTTCTATTGGGTTGAATCCCATCGCCTTCAGCCGATCAATGGTTGCATTTGTACCTGCGGCACCGACTGCGAGTTTTCTTAGGAAACTGTCGTCACTTTTGAAGTTATTTGCCACTGCGCCACCACAATGATTTTTTTCGGTTGTCCATTATAGATATTCGCCGCCCCATCCTGACGCCCAACATTGATTAGATTGATTCGCATAATATGCGGAATGCAGGTTTTTTGTCCGTATAACATGCCTTTGATATGGTAAATACTATCGTGATGATTACTTCAGACACTGTCACTTGTGTTTCTTTTCACTTGTTATCATGTCGTCTTATGCGGATCATCATAAAATCCTCTTGTTCTATTTGATCCGGTGACAATAAGTCTGCTCCGTGCGGCTGTTGTCATGGCGAGAGGATGAGACGATAGGAAATTTCTATTTTTATCGTATGGATAACAGTAAAACAAAAAAGAGAAAATTGCAAGCATTATTCAATCCTTTCTGCAGGCTGCCGGTTTCCATACAGCAGCCCTTTTATTTCATGATCGTAGAATGAATGATGTTTCAAGGGTCGGACAAACATACTTATTTGTCCGCGCCTGATTTTTAATTTATGTTCATTGGAATTCAGTCGGCAATCAGTAATAATATAACTATGTCTTTACGTAAACATGCATTAGAAATATTTTACACCGGATTGCGCGCTGTGGAGCCGGACGTCTGTATAAAGAACCACCTTCATCTCACCGGAAATATACTGAAGGTGGGAGAAAAATGGTACCACCTCGACGCCTATAAAAATATTTACGTCATCGGATTCGGCAAGGCCAGCGGCCACATGGCCGTTGCGCTGGAAGATATGCTCAGGGAGAGGATAACGTCCGGTGTTGTCAACGTGCGCTACGGCTATTCCGCGCCGTGTCGCATCGTAAAGGTAAACCAGGCAGGACACCCGCTCCCTGACAACGCGGGAATACAGGGTACTCGGGAAATCCTGCGTCTTGTAAATAACGTGGGAGAAAACGACCTTGTTTTCTGCCTTATCTCCGGGGGCGGCTCAGCCCTGTTTGAATTGCCCTGCAACGGAATTACCCTGGAAGAACTCCGGGAAACCACGGAACTGCTCCTGAAATGCGGGGCGCGTATTGATGAAATCAATGCCGTGCGAAAGCATATTTCACAGGTTAAGGGCGGACGCCTTGCCAAACTTTGCAAGGGTGAGATCGTCTCTCTGGTATTGTCCGACGTGGTAAACGACCCGCTCGACGCCATTGCGTCGGGACCTACGTCTCCCGACAACACTGTTTTTTTGGACTGTGAAAGAATACTAACAAAGTACCGTATCTCTCACGAAGTGCCCCTCTCCGTCAAAAAACACATCCAAAGCGGTTTTGAAGGCAAGGCAGAGGAGACGCCAAAGAAAACCGACACGGCATTTCGCAAAATCCATCACGTAATAATAGGCAACATCTGCACGGCGTTACAGGCTTCTTCTGGAAAAGCGAAAGAACTGGGGTATCACACAACCATTCATTCTTCTCCGGTGGAAGGCGAGGCGAGAGAGGCGGCAAAGGTTTTCGGAATCATTGCAAGGGAAATCCGGGCATCTGGAAATCCCATCAAACGGCCTGTCTGCATCATTGCCGGGGGCGAAACAACCGTCACGATGCAAAGTTATGGTTTGGGCGGGAGGAATCAGGAATTTACCCTGTCCGCCGCCCTGGAAATTGACGGTTTGGAGAACATCGTGATACTCAGCGCCGGCACGGACGGCGCCGACGGAAACACCGACGCCGCCGGCGCGATTGCGGACGGACTCACCATCACCCGCGCCAAAGACCTGAAGATAGACGCAGAGGCATATCTTTCGGGACATAACGCATACGTCTTTTTCAAAGGCCTGAACGACCTTGTTATAACAGGCCCGACAAAGACAAACGTGATGGATATTATGGTGTTGTTGATACGATGAGTAGACGGCCTGAAGAGAATCGTGTGAAAACCGTAAAGAACAAATTGCCGTATTACCTTCTGGTTAGTGATAAAGCTGGTGATTTTTCCGGGATGTGCCGGGTAATGGCGGCGATGAACTCCGCCACCGTGGATATCTGAAAGTTTTTCTTATGAAAGAAAAGAAACCGCACACAAAATGCCTGCGCCGGTATTAAGCGCAACAAACATCAAAC
>CAYHFB010000466.1:0-3424 GCA_964355695.1 uncultured candidatus Brocadiaceae bacterium | reverse complement strand
CTAATTTCTGAAACAATTTCCGTCTTTATGAAGTATTGATTAAAAAGTGAAAATACCCCTGTATGCTTTGATGAATCTTTTTCCGCAATAGCAAGGAATGCCTTCATCCCATAAAAGGCGGCATAATAAGCCCTGTTTATTGAAAGTCTGAAATTGTTTCGGGATAACGCATCCATTGACTCACGGAAGGTTTCTTCCGCTCTTTCAAATCGATGCCTTGCAAGTTCTTTCTGTTCAGGTGTTAAATCCATACCCCTTTTTCCCTAACAGACCTGGCAAATGGTGATGCCTTCACTGCTGGATTTTCCCAAGTTTCAGTGTCGTACCGTACCGTAGAAATCAGTACATTATGTTTCAGGTTTTCCAGTGCAGCCAGTTCGGAAATTTCTTTTTTTATTTCCCATGACAGGCGTGATAGTATAATCAGGATGTCAATATCGGAATATTTATTACTTTTGCCGTTTACTTTTGAACCAAACAGGATTACCCCCTGAACCATTGAGCCAAATCGTTTTCGCAGAAGCTCTGCAAATTCCAAAACAGCAAGATGCTCTTCAGGTGTTAAATATGAGAGGTTTTCTCTTTTTTGGGTGTTTTGTTGTAACATGTGTGTATTTTGATTATTGTTTTGAGATATCAGTTCCGCTATCTTATCACTTAAACCTATATTTCCCTGCCAACCCCTGCGGCCTAAGATGTACCATTGTAACAATAAGTAAGCCATATATCAAAAGCCTTATATTCGCGGCGATGGCGTCCGGGATGTACAAAAACCTTAAGATTTCAGGGATTGCTATGAGGGTGAATGCGCCTACAATGGGACCTCTGAAATTTCCAGTGCCACCGACGATGATCATGCTGATCATTAATATGGATTCGTCCAGGGTGAAAGAGGTAGGGTCGATATAGCTTACATACGTGGCGTACAGGCTGCCTGCAACGGACACCATTGCGCAGGCTATAAAAAACGCCTGTACCTTGAATAGCCGGGTATTTTTCCCAAGCCCCCTGGCCGCAAGCTCATCATCTCTCATTGCATTCAAGACCATTCCCCAGGGTGAACGTAGTAATATAAACACGATAGCGCCACAGAGTAGGGTAAGGGACGTGGAAAGGGAGAACATTTTAAGCAAGGTATTGACTTGATATCCAAAGATGCCCGGACGTGGTATGCCCGTTATTCCAAAGGGGCCGTTGGTAAGGTCAATCCAGTTATAAAGAAGGCTATAAATTGCCACCTGCATGGCAAGTGAAAGCATTACAAAATAATCCTTTTTGAGGCGCCACGCGGGGAGGGAGACTAAAAGGCTTAGGCTTGCCGTTACGAAGATGGAAGAAATCATGGATGGAATAAAGCCCCATCCGTAGCGAACCATGAGCAACGCGGTAGTATATGCGCCAATGCCGTAATAAGCGGCGTGCGCCAGTTGGAACAGGCCGCTGTAGCCGATTAAGAGGTTTAATGACAGGGTAATGATGATGTAGATATCCAGATAGATGAGTAAATGGAGGATATAGTTCATAACGCTTCAACCCTTGCCTTGCTTCCTAAAATGCCTTGTGGCCGAAAGAAGAGAAAAAGGACGAGGAGAAGGAACGTCAGGGCGTCTTCCCACCTTGCCGACGTGTGCCAAACGATCTGAGAACGGGCTATTCCCAGCAAAATGCCGCATAGTACCGGGCCGACAAAGGAACCCTTGCCTCCAATAATGGTTGCCACGATTGCAATTAATATGGCATTCAGGCCGCCCTGGGGGTCAAAGCCAACGTCCAAAGCGGTAAGGGTTGCGGCGGCGGTGGTGAAAAGTCCGCTCAGGCCAAAGGCCAAAAGCCTGAGTTTGGCTATGTCGTGTCCAAGAAGTGAAAGCTGAATGGGGTTGTCTGAAAGGGCTATGAGCATTAAGCCGGTGTCAGACGTTTTGAGTGACAGTAAAAACAGCAGTATGAACAATAAACCGGTAGCGCCGCCTATTATCTGTGATTTCGTCAATAGTACTCCCCAAAAATGAATGACCGTATCAACTCCCGTTCTTAAGACCTTTGTTTCGTTTCCCCAGATAATGGCGATCACCTGCACGATGATGATATAAATTCCCAGTGATGAAATAAGCTGAATCAGAGGGGATGCCTCTTTTTTATAAAGCGGCCAATGGTTAATTTTTTCAAACGACATGGATAAGAGGATGGTTATTACAAAAGCAAAGAAGACCGCGAATGGGGTTCCCAGCCCACATTTCAGGAAGGAAAGGAGCAGGAACGGAGATATGGCATAAACGGCGCCCTGGGCTACGGAGATGATGCCCGTTGAGTTATAGACAATTGAAAAGCCAATTGCCAGTAAGGATATGAGTAAGCCCTGAATGGTTCCGTTTAATAGTATCTGCATAAGGAAAGAGACGCCAACTCAAAGTTACAATGGTAATTAGACGTAAGCCGACATAATACATTATCCATAATCTCAACAAAATATCTATGAGAAAAATTGTTTGTTTTGAAAGATTACATACCGCTATTATCCAGGCCGGAAAGCGGTTCGTCAAGGAAAAGTATCTTTGCCCCCGCCTGTATGGCTCTGGCAATGGCTACGCGTTTCATCTGTCCAAGCGAAATCTTATCGCATGACGAATCAAGCCTGTCCCCAAGCCCCAGCTTGCGCAGCCATTCGGATGATGTTTTTTTGTTCTGACTGTTTTCCCATTTCGCTTTGCTGCTTATCAGGGCAAATGCGGGGTTTTCACCACGTTGTTTTGGGGAAGAGACTATGACGTTTTCCAGGGTGGACATGGAGGGAAAGAGTCTTATATCCTGCCAGACCCTTCCAACGCCTTCCCACACAAGCCTTTCCGGGGTAAAATGGTCAAAGGGGTTTAGCGTCTTCCACCAACGGCGTGGCCAGGAAAAGGGTTCTTTGTTGCCGTTGATATTGAGATGGATTTCGCCTTTATCCGGCTCAAGGTTGCCGGTCAGGATGTTTACAAGGGTGGTTTTGCCGGAACCATTTTCACCTCGCAGAAGGACGACCTCGCCCCGTTTGAGGTTTAATGAGATATCGTCAAGTATGACCTGTCCGCCAAAGGATTTTTTCAGCCCTTTTACGGAAAGGACGGTGTTTTCTTTTTCTGTTATTGTTGACATGGTTATACTGGTGTTTTAACTTAGGCAATTAGACGGTTTTTAAACAGGCAGAAAAGCAACCCTCGCTTGTCGTAATAATCATTTTAAAGAGAATACAACTTTACTTCTGCAACTCTTTTAAAATCCTTTATATTAAAGGTTGCTATGGTATCTATTTGGCAGGCTAATGCAATGCTAATAATTTCAAAGTCATGTATTTGAAGCCCTGTCGGCTCATATTTTTTGAGTAAATCTATGAATATCTTATAAGATTTTTCGTTAGGATACAGTACCGTGAAAAAGGTCTTAA
>CAYHFB010000465.1:0-3433 GCA_964355695.1 uncultured candidatus Brocadiaceae bacterium | reverse complement strand
ACCAAAGTTCAATCTACAAAATTGAAACGGCACAAGTTTTTAGCGTAACGCATAATGCAATGGTTATTGAGGCCGAAATCTTGAGCGGCAATTTGGAGTAATTATATTATGGGTGGGTACGCTTCGCTTAATTCACCATACGTATTACGCATTAGACGTAGCGCAGGCTTTCAGACTGCGTGTGGGGAAGTCGGCAGGCAGGATGCCTGCGCTACGGAACGATATGTTAATAGAAAGGCATATTATGGAATACAAAAACATTGATTACCTGTTTCAACTAACTTACGGTTACTGGAAATCTCAAGTACTTATCACGGCAACGGATTTCGGCATTTTCACCCTCATCGGCGAAGGCCGTCTTTCTGCCGGGGAGGTGGCGCAATCGATCAATGCCGATGAGCGGGCAACGGAGATGCTCCTCAATGCCCTGGTTTCTCTCGATCTCCTTACGGTACGGGAAAAACGGTACGGTAATACTCAAACGTCGAGCCTCCATCTGATTAAAGGAGGGCCGCGCTATATGGGCAATGCCATCCGCCACCTCAACAACATTATGGATAACTGGACGATGCTCCGGGAGACGGTTGAAACGGGCAAGCCCGTTTCGCTGACAAACCTTCTGGAAGAGGCAGACGCCTCTGCCGTCAGGGACTTCATCACGGCCATGCACGACATCGCCAGCCTCAAGACAGAGCCGATGTGCAACAGCTTAGACTTGAAGGATGCAAGGCTTTTGTTGGACGTTGCAGGCGGTCCTGGCACCTATTCCATTGCCCTTGCAAAGGCCAATCCGCAGCTTAATGCCGTTATCTTTGACCTGAGACAGGTAACGCCAATTACCCAGGAGTTTATCAGGGATGCAGGCATGGAAGGCCGCGTCACCACGCAGGCGGGCAATTGCCTGGAGGATAGTTTCGGAAAAGAGGTTTATGACGCCATCCTCGTCTCAAACCTCCTCCACATATACAACCCGGAAAACAACGTGAAGATACTGAAAAAATGCAGGGAGTCCATGAAAGACAAAGGGCAGGTTATTATCCATGAGTTTGTGCTGGACGATACCAAGACCCGTCCACAATTCGCCGCCCTCTTCAGCCTGAATATGCTTATCGGCACACAAGAAGGCGCTTCATACAGTGAAACGGAATATCGGGCTTGGCTGGAGGAATCGGGTTTTCAGCATATCAAGAGGGTTGATCTGGGATACGATTCGTCAATTATTATTGGAAGGAAATAAAGTGTTGTTTCTATTAAAAAAGATTATTTCACAGTTTTTTACCCCTACGACGGTATGTTTTGAGGTCATGATTGCAGGCTTGATACTCCTTTTCTTTACCCGGAGGCAACGGGCTGGCAAAATTGTTACCGCCATCGGTATAGGTATCTTTGCCTTTTTAAGCTACTCTGGAGTTTCCCGGATGCTTTTAAGTCCGTTGGAACACCGTTACCAACCGCTTTTTTTGTCCGCAACACCCAATGCTACCAATGACGCTGCTGCGTCAGCCGCCAGGTGGATTGTGGTTCTGGGTGGAGGGCATACCACCGACCCCAAGATACCGGTTACAAGCCAACCCTCTCACGCCTCGCTTGTCCGCACCATTGAGGCCGTCCGATTGCACAGGAAAATACCGGGAAGTAAGCTCATTGTTTCGGGGGGCAGTGTATTCGAAGTCCATCCAGAGGCGGAAACGATGGCAACCCTGGCTCAAGCGATTGGAGTAAGGCCGGAAGACATTGTTTTGGAATCGGAATCAATGGATACGGCCGAACAGGTTCAACGCATCAAGCCTATCGTTGGAAACGACGTGTTTGTATTGGTCACTTCAGCCGCACATATACCACGCGCGATGGCATTATTTACGAAATTCGGCATGTATCCCATCCCGGCTCCCACAGATTATGGCGCCCCGGACAGACAAGCACTGTCCCTAGGCGACTTCCTCCCATCTCCAGGCAGCCTCGTCAGCGCCGATAGCGCACTACACGAGTACCTCGGTATAATCTGGTCGCGGCTAAGAGGGCAACTCTAGGACAACGGGCAAAAGTCCGCAGGTGCATTCCCACTTTCTTGTAAATAGGTATTTTGTCCCATAGGGACAGATGGAAACAGCCCACCGATTTATCGGTGGGGACGGTGTCCAGAATTGCTAGTCCCGTAGGGACGGCTGACAGCATGAGCATTACCAGCCGACATTGCCGGCACAAGCCACTTACATAAATTTGAGAATGCTCACAAAGTCCGCAGTGTGTTTAGCCAAAAGCTTCTGTTTTTTGCATAATTCGCGAGATTTGTTTGAATATCAGGTGGGGCGGGCATCCTTACCTGACATTATGATGATGCGCCTTTAACACAGAGGTTACAGCACAAAAAACGGCTTGAACCTCTTAAATGTAAGGGATTAAAGCATAATCATTCTGCCAGCCGGGGACGGTTGACAGAATGATTTCATTTCCTTCGTGCTTCTTACTACTTCAAAATATATTTATTACTGAAAAAAGTTGCGCACGGCAGCGGCCGATAAATTTGCCTGTGCGAGTCGTGCCTTTTCATGTTGCTGGTTTATCAGTAGCTTTGTTGCGTGTAACTGCTTTTGAGCGGCCTCGGCAGTATTAATTTTTTGGCCTGAAGCAGCATTCGCCGCAGTCGTGTTTGATTGTTGGGAAAGTTTTTTGGAAAGAGAAACGCTGTCCTTGGTTTTGTCAGACGTAGCTTTTTCGTCAACCCGTTCAGGAGCATTTCCCTGCTTGCCCTTGGCGGCGTTGGCAACGGCATCACCTTTTGCTTTTTCCGCAGCTTTATCAGCAGCAAATTTGATCGCAGCATTAGGGGTTAACGTTGCTTTGCTTAATAATGAGCTTACTTTTGCATCCATTTCAGAAACTTTCATAGCATCCTCCTTTTTAGATGAAACTATAACGCGGGAATAGGACACAAATTTGTCCACTTCATTTAAAATACATCTTGATGTGAAGTTTTTTATTAATGAGCATGTTTGTTACAGAGAACTACCCATATAAGGGGATTTATTATAGCAAAAACAAAAGAAAATAGCAATCCCCTCTTATTTTATCAGCATTTTTACAAGGAATTGGTTGCGAACAACAGGGACATTTTTTAGCAAATGTGCAATCGCAACCCCCTTTTAATCCAAAAAACCATGGTGTCGTGTCTCCATACGGGCCGGTTCGGGCTTATAGCCGGAACCGTAATGTTTTGCGGCTTGCAACATTTCGACTATACGTGGCCAGATGAACTCGGTCAGGATAAAGTATTCCAATAACGAGGCAAATTTTTGTAAGTTTTAAGCTCATGTCATATTACATCGATACTTATCGCTATCGTCATTCTGGAACAATTCTTTATGGTCGAGTTCCTCGTCCTGTTATTTCAGCAATAAAAAAAGCCCCAATATCCTTTTACCGATATTGGGGC
>CAYHFB010000464.1:0-3433 GCA_964355695.1 uncultured candidatus Brocadiaceae bacterium | reverse complement strand
ACTTCAAAAACTAAACAATAATCCTCTTCACCTCTCCCAGCGTAGCCTTTGTCAGCTCCTCCATGAGGTCGTTTAGCCTGGCAACCATGGTCGTGGGTTCAAAGACGACTCCGTCCTGCATGAGCGTGTTGTCGCACAATTGGTTCACGACTTTTTCAATCAGCGGATGGTGCGCCGTGTTTTCGTTCATTTTGGCAAGGTTTTTGATTATCGGGTGCTTTCTGTTCACTTCCATAATCTTCTTGGTTGTCTTGTACTCCTTGTCCATCATTTGTATGAGCTTTTGAAAGTGTACACTGGGCATACCGTCAGGGTTTACCAGGCAGCATGGGCTGTCCACCAGCCGGTGCGATTCCTTTACGTCAGTCACCCTGTCGGCCAGCGCCAGGCGCATGGTCTTCAGCAGGTGCTTAAACGTCTCCTCATACCCCTTCGGTTCTTCCGTTGTGTCCACAATCTTTTTGTCGGCGTCTTTAAGAAGGTCAAGGTTCGCCTGATCAGCGGAACGTATGGGTTTTTCCTCAAATTCCATGATTCCGGAAAGGATAAATTCGTCGTGCGGGTCGGTTAAATACAATACCTCAACGTCCTTCTTTTTGAATATTTCCAGATAGGGACTCTTCTCAATCGCCTCACGGCTGGCAGCGGTGATATAATAGATCTCACTCTGCTCCGGTTTCATACGATCCACGTATTCCTTGAGGGCTATCAAATCATCTGCCTTCGCACTCTTCGACGAATTGAACCGCAGCAAGTGCGACAGAGCTTCCTTGTTCTCAAAGTCGAGATGCGCGCCTTCCTTGAAAATCCTTCCATGTTGACGCCAGAAGGTCTCATATTTATCCTTCTCGTTTTTTGCCATCTCCTGCAACTGCTTGAGAATCTGTTTGGCCAAGATGTTTTTCATCGCGTGGATGATCCGGTTATCCTGGAAGGTCTCCCTTGAAATGTTAAGTGGGATGTCGGCAGAGTCCACCACACCGTGCAAGAACCTCAGATATTCAGGGAGAAGCATCTTGCAATCGGACTGGATGAGGATTTTATTCGAATAAAGCTGTACGCCATGATCCAGTTTCTTATAGCCATGCATTTCCCGGTTTGTAGCAGGACAGTATAATATGCTGGAAAACTGAATGGGCGCCTCGGCCGAGGTGTGGTGGTGGAAGAGGGGCGTTTCTTCAACGTTGGTGATGAATTTGTAAAATTCGTTATATTGCTCTTCCTTTATGTCCTTCTTCGGCTCTTTCCAGATGGCCGTAACTTGGTTTGCCTTCTCACCGCCGACGAGTATGGGGAAGCTGACAAAGTTAGAGTATTTTTTAATGATAGACTGTATCTTAACGGTATCGGTATACTCTTTTTCCTCCTCTTTCAAGTGGATAATAACGTCGGTGCCGCGCTTCTCCTTGTCGATTTCTGTTAAGAAGTATTTTCCCGACCCATCAGAGCGCCATTCGAACGCCTGAGCGTCTTTCTGATAAGACTTCGTTCTGATCCGAACCTCATCGGCAACCATAAACACGGAATAAAAGCCAACACCGAATTGGCCAATAATGTTTGAATTCTTCCGGGCCTCCTCTGATAAATTGGCGATAAATTCCAGGGAACCAGATTTTGCGATAGTTCCAACGTTCTCAACAATCTCGTCCCTGGTCATTCCGATACCCGTATCGCTGATGGTAACGGTCTTGTTTTTTTCATCAAGATCGATACTTATTTCCAGCGGAAGTTCCTTCCCCTCGTAATCAGGGTGTGTCAGGGCATGGTAATGCACCTTGGTCAACGCGTCGGACGCGTTAGAAATAAGTTCCCGCAAAAAGACCTCTTTATGGGTATAAAGAGAGTGGGAAAGGATGTTCAACAACTTCTTGATCTCAGCTTGAAACTCAAAACCTTCTTCTTTTTTATTTTCACTCATGCATTACTCCTTTGCTAAATAGCATTCTCGCCTCTATCACCGGTACGAATGCGAATCACGTCTTCAATAGAGCTGATAAAAATCTTGCCGTCTCCAATATTACCCGTATGTGCCTCTTTTACGATACATTGAACAACTTTTTCTACTTCGTCATCGGACACCACTATTTCTAATTGCATCTTTTTTATGTAATCAGTCTTGTACGTCCTGCCACGCCAGTGCTCGGTGGAGCCTTTTTGATTGCCGTGGCCTTTCACTTCTGTCACCGTCATTCCCGGATATGCTATTTCTGACAAAGCTTCCTTTATCACGGAAAAACATTCTTCCCTCACGATAGCCAAAACCTTTTTCATTACTTCCCCCCTTTCTTATTCAACATCTCCATCATCCAAGCGAAATGGAGCGCTTACCATGGGACGGGAAATCAATCTTCCCGTATAAATAATCAAGCGCCCCTCCCGTAAGCTCACCACCTTATCAAACAACGTCCAGTCGAAAAGCACCTCTACGTCGGCTATTTTTTGTTTGCGCTTTTTGCTTATCCCTACGCGGTTCCAGTCCACGCGCCCCATCCCCTTATACGCCAGGTAACCACTCCCTCGAATGTATTTGCCCTTGTATTTCTTCCACAGCTCGTTTTTTACAGAGCGCGGGAAAGTACTCTTCCTTCCCACCTGTATATCCAACTCCTCCAGTGAAATATCGATAAACACCTTTAGGGGTTTCTCTTTAACGGGTTTTTGCGAATCCTTGTCATCGGACTCATCCTCATCAGTATCATCCAGAACAACCTGTTTGGCGATGGTGAGAGCAGCGACGGCGACTGGCGCAACGGCAGCCTTCTCCAGCTTGGCTTCCGCTTGAATGACGGCCAGTGGCACCGCCTCCGCTTTGGTAAATAATTGGTAAAACGTATCTTTGTATGCCTGAATGTTTGCGCGGCCATAGTGGAAGAGGATATCATTACCAATAGTTCTATTGCGATAAGCCAGCCAGTTGTACGCACCGGTGACCAACACCCTGTCATCAAACACGATGAAACCGCAAACAGGCTCGTCGCCAGCCTTCAGGTTCATGAGCCGGACGTCAAATCCTTTGAGCATGAGCGCCTTTGCAAGCGCGCCGAACGGATCTCCATTGCCGTGCCGCAAGATTACGGCGCGCAACCTGACACCCCTGCTCCTCGCTATCTCTAAGGCGTTTTCAATATCCAAAGCGTCAAAACTATGGGCGCAGTAATCAATGCTCTGCTGGGTATTTTCAATCCCTTCCCGCAGCCGGTCTTCTAATGCGCCGGAAGGGGCGTAAGAGAGGTTATTGTCCGCTGCGTACAAGGAACCGGCAAGAGCGCATAAGAATGTAAAAATTAATACCGTTTTCATAGTGATGTATCCGCCATGCTTTAGTTTTTTGGCAAATTAAAATGGTCGTACCGTGTAGTGGTAAGGCGCACCTTGCCGCTTACGGCGACTTATTGGTGTTCACACGTAAAAGGACACGGGCACCGTGTCCCTA
>CAYHFB010000463.1:0-3438 GCA_964355695.1 uncultured candidatus Brocadiaceae bacterium | reverse complement strand
CTGGGGTGCTGGCCGCCACTATCCGGGCTTTAGCCCTGACGGCGCGCAACATAACGTCCGTCCCGACTCGTTCATGTTTTTAATTAACCCGTAGGTATTATATGGTTAACGCGCCAAGCCTTTCTTCCATTACCATCAGGGCTAAAGCCCATTTCCGTGGGAACCGTGAACCCCAGCCTAAAGGCTGGGGTTAATAGCAAAAGGGCAACGAGAACCATATTTTAATACAGGACTTCTACGCTTTTAATCTGTGAAATTGGTGGTTTCATCGTTTTTAGATTTTGTCTTAATTTACGCAAGTCCTTCTTCGTAGTCCTACAAAAATTCGTGAAAATTCGTGTAATTCGTGTCTCAGTTGTTAAGCTTTTTTTGGTTGAGGCTTTGCCGCTCCATGTTCCCATAGTTCTTTTCAACACTTCACTTTTTCGTAACGGCAAACTGTTGGTAAAGTTTTTAAATTCGCTTGAATGTCTTGGAAAGACTGCTAAAATCATAACAGATTATATGGTAAAAACAGGTAACATCATGACGGTGAATACTTTAAATTATACTTTATTGATATGAGAGGTTTTTCAATGCGGTTTAACACGATACAAGAGGCGGTAGAAGACCTGAAACAGGGCAAGATGATCATCCTGGTGGACGATGCAAGCCGGGAAAATGAGGGTGATATTACCGTTGCCGCTGAGAAGGTCACGCCGGATATTATTAATTTTATCCTCACCCACGCGCGGGGCATTCTTTGCCTTTCGATTGACGCCGAACGGGCCGAGGCGCTGGACCTTTATCCGATGGTAACGAACAATACTTCTAATTTTCAGACGCCATTTACGGTTTCTATTGACGCGAGGGACGGCATTACTACGGGCGTCTCTTCGAAGGACAGGGCAACGACGATACTCAAGACAATTTCTGATGATGTAAAGCCCTCAGATTTGGTCAGACCCGGACATATATTCCCCCTGAAGGCGCAGAGAGGGGGGGTGCTGGTGAGGACGGGCCATACGGAAGGCGCGGTAGACCTGATGCGCATTGCGGGCGTTAAGCCTGCCGCCGTTATTTGTGAAATTATGACGGAAGACGGAAATATGGCAAAACTCCCCGACCTGAAAAAATTTGCCGAAAAACACCAGCTTAAGATATGCACCATAGCGGACATTATTAAATACCGTCACGAGCAGGAGCGCCTGATTGATAAGCGTGTTACCGTGAAACTGCCCACGCGATACGGAAACTTTACGCTGCATCTTTACCGTTCTTTTGTCGATGAATATCTCCACCTTGCCCTGTGCCTGGGCGTAGGCAATGTAAGCGGGAATGCGCCGTCGCCCCTGCACAACGAGCCTGTGTTGGTAAGGGTGCATGACGAGTGTCTGACGGGCGACATCTTCGGCTCCCTTCGTTGCGATTGCGGTGAACAGCTCGACAGCGCCCTCCAAATCATTCAAAAAGAAGGAAAGGGCGTTCTTTTGTACATGAGGCAGGAAGGCAGGGGCATTGGACTGGAAAACAAGCTGCACGCATACCTGCTTCAGGAAAATGGACTCGACACGGTTGAGGCCAATGAAAAACTGGGGTTCCCAGCCGATAAGCGCGACTACGGCATTGGCGCGCAGATATTGCGAGACCTGGGGATCACCAAGATGAAGCTGCTTACTAACAATCCAAAGAAATATGCCGCGCTTACCGGATATGGATTGGAGATCGTTGAGCGGGTGCCCATCGTCATGGAACCGCAGGAAGAAAACAAGGATTACCTCCGCACGAAAAAAGAGAAGCTTGGTCACCTTTTGGAAAAAACATAACCAATGAAAAAACTTTTTGCCAGAAAAACACTGCACGATCTTACCGAAGAATCAAATCACCATCACTTTAAGCGGGTATTAGGGCCGGTTTCTTTAACGGCTATGGGCGTTGGCGCCGTTATTGGCGCCGGGATTTTTGTCTTAACCGGGTTGGCCGCAAGGGAATTTGCCGGTCCCGCGCTGATCCTTTCCTTTGTGCTTTCCGGCCTTGCCTGCATATTCGTGGCGCTTTGCTATGCCGAATTTGCGTCGATGGTTCCCCTGGCGGGCAGCGCGTATACGTACTCGTATGCGGCGCTGGGCGAGGTGTTTGCCTGGATTATCGGGTGGGACCTCATCCTGGAATATTCCCTTGCGTCGAGCCTGGTTGCCGTTGGGTGGTCACATTATTTTGTAAACCTGATTGGGACGTTTGGACTGCATATACCGGTTTGGCTTACGAATGATTACTGGACGTTGTTGCACCATTCGAGTGGCGACATTACGCACATTGCGCCCTATTTATTCGGGGTACCCATCGTTATGAACCTGCCGGCGGCGCTGGTCATTGTTGTTATTACGGCATTATTAGTCGTCGGCATAAAAGAGAGCGCCCGTTTTAACACCATTATTGTGGGGGTAAAGCTCATTGTAATATTGCTGGTTATTTTTATCGGCTGGTTTTACGTAAAGAAGGAGAATTGGGGAAACAGCTTCAGCACCTTTGCGCCATTTGGCGTAGGCGGTATCGGCACAGGGGCTGCTTACGTGTTTTTTGCTTATATCGGCTTTGATGCGGTCTCCACCACCGCACAGGAGGCGAGGAATCCGAAGAGGGACGTCCCTATTGGCATTATCGTGTCGCTGGTCTTGTGTACCATACTCTACATCGCCGTTACCGCCGTCCTGACCGGTATGGTATATTACAAGGATATCAACGTTGACGCGCCGTTGGCCGACGCCTTTGCCCGATACGGTATGGTAAAGGTGTCCTTTTTCATCTCGGTTGGCGCAGTAGCAGGGCTTACCAGCGTGCTGCTGGTGTTGCTCCTGAGCCAGTCCCGGATATTATGGGCGATTGCCAGGGATGGGCTCTTGCCGGAACGTGTCTTTGCGGCCGTTCATCCCCGTTTTGGCACACCCTATCTATCGACGATCATTGTTGGCGTATGCGTAGCCATTGCGGCCGGTTGTTTGCCCATAGAGGAAATTGCAAAGCTGGTCAACATCGGAACGTTGCTTGCCTTTTGCCTGGTAAGCGCGGCGGTCATCGTCCTCCGTATAAAAGACCCCCATCACCCCCGCGGCTTTAGATGTCCCTTTGTGCCGGTAATACCCATATTGGGCATCATTGCGTGTGTTTACATGATGGTTCGCCTCGAATTATTTACCTGGATTCGGCTCTTTGTATGGCTTGCAATAGGCGCGGTTATCTATGCAGCTTATGGCAGACGACACAGTAAGCTTGCTAAGAAACATGCGTTGATGGCAAAAGAACCTTCGGCGGGTTTGCCTTTGTAGGGTTAAACATTCTCATGATGGATTATTAAAAAAACAGCCGGAACCACAGATTGCACAGATTTCACAGATTACAAAGCATAGAAGTCCTGTATTAAAATATGGTTCTCGTTGCCCTTTTGCTATTAACCCCAGC
>CAYHFB010000462.1:0-3448 GCA_964355695.1 uncultured candidatus Brocadiaceae bacterium | reverse complement strand
TATCCGCTCACTCTTGAAATAAAACTCCAGCGCCTTGTCCCACTCACCCTTGTTGGAATAAATCAAACCGATATTGTTATAGGTCGTCCCCAGCCCCGCCTTGTCACCCACCTCTATGCGTATCCGCTCACTCTTGAAATAAAACTCCAGCGCCTTGTCCCACTCATACGCCCCTGCATACATCCTTGCGCATAGCACGACATGTTTTACCTGGTTGCTTTCTTCGTAGTATTGTTTGTACTTGTTGAATAGGGCGTTTGCCTCGTCATTTAAATAGGCGTCTTTATAGAGGAGTATGAGGTCGGCGGCGATTTCGGTGGCGATACGTTTTTCGTTATATCCTTTACTGACGGCCTCCTCCAACTGCTGCTCAAGCAGTTCAATCTTCACGTTCAGGCCGTCGTATATCTCCCGCCCCTTTTGATCAGAGGCGTAGAAGGTCTCCAGCCGTTTTAAGGAGGAGACGCCCGTAACGCCGGCAAAGCTGATTATGCCACGGTCTTTTCGTATAAAAAAATCCCGCCCCTTGTTGGCGACGAGCGACATGTTTTTCTCTGAAAACCAGAACAGAAAGGGGACGTTCAACTCAATGAGCGGCTCGCGTGCAAAGTTGAGGCACGCTATGAACTCGCCTTGTGAATGGAGTATCAGTTCGTCAAGGTTTTTAATGATAATGCCGTCCGGCTTGTCGCCTGCGGCCTTGCGCACGAGGGATAAGAAGCCTTCAACGTCGTCCGATGAGACGTACAGGGTGGTAACGCGAAGGCCATAAGACCCGGCTCTTTCGACGACCCGATCGTTTACGTTGTTGATAACCTCGCCGTTATCACACAAGCAAAAGAGAAAGCCGCCATGCGGGGTACGGCGGAAAAAGTTTACTATCTTTGAGATGTTTGCATAAAGAGAGGCTTCTTGCGTGGTGTTGTTCACTTTTTCAAAAGTCCTTTATCTCTTAACCTTGATATTTCACCCCTTTGGGGTTATTTTGCACGAAATGCAGAGTTTACAAAAATTCGGGAATGCACCCGGTTTAACCTAAGCTGTTTTTTCAAGCGTCCCGGTCAGGAAGTCACGCACCTTCTTTATGTCTTCCCACACCTTCGCTTTGTCATTAGGATTTCTCAGGAGATAGGCGGGATGGTAGGTGACCATCATCGGAATGCCCTGGTACTCGTGAAACCTGCCCCTTAAGGTGCCAACGGGGGCCTTCGTGTTGAGCAACGTCTGCGAGGCGAAGGTTCCTAGCGCGCACAAAACCTTTGGCTTGATGATATCGATCTGTTTCGTTAAATACGGCGTGCAAAGCTCAATTTCATCCGGCAGGGGGCCGCGATTGCCCGGCGGGCGGCATTTCAGGACGTTTGCAATGTAAACGTCGGTACGTTTCATGCCGATGGCCTCAATGATCTTCGTGAGCAACTGCCCCGCCCTGCCAACAAACGGCTCGCCTTGCTGGTCTTCGTCCCGTCCCGGCGCCTCGCCAACAAACATGAGTTCGGCATGAGGATTGCCTACGCCGAAGACGAGGTTCGTCCGTGTTTTTGACAGGGAACACTTCTGGCAACCGGTGGTCTCGTTCTTCAGATTTTCTAAAAGCTGAATGTGCTCTTTCTTCAATGGTGTTTGTCCTCCGGGAGATACTGTGGCTACGGATGTTTCGGTAAGAATGGGGTTTGCGGGTGCATTCAAGGACGGGTTCGCGGCCTTGTTTTGCCTGGTGATAAGAAAGGCGTCAACGCCAAACCCCTTTTCCATCTCAATTCTTGCCTTAACGGAATTAAGCAGTGACGACAATCCTCTTTTTACGTCATCCAGGCTATGTATCTGCATATCCTGCAATGGGGATAATTTTTTCATTTTTTCGGCAACACCTTTTCCAGGTCATCAATAATCGTCTGCTGCACGGCCTCAATACTGCCCTGTATCTCGCAGCCTGCCGCGAATTTGTGGCCACCTCCGCCATATTTCTGGGCGACGGTGTTCACCTGCAATCCGTTCTGGCTTCTCAAGCTCACCTTCACCCAGCCAGGCTTTGTCATCTCGCGAAGCAGCACGCCAACGGCAATGCCTTCTATCGAACTGGGGATATCGGCAAAATCGTGCGTATCTATCGGATCCACCCTGGTTTTTTCCAGCATTTCCCTCGTCAACCAGATCGTGGCGACCTGGTTCCCCAGGTGAAGCCTGATCGTGGCGAGCGATTGGGCATTGAGCTGTATTAAATTAAAGGAGTTGGCGCTATAAACGTTCCTGGTGATATCGGTATGCCGGGCGCCACGTTCGAGAAGGAATGCAGCGGAATGAAGGGTGGACGCATTTGTATTGGAGTGGGTGAACCTTCCCGTGTCCGTCACGATGGACACGTATAAGGCCGTAGCAATATCAGGGGTAATATCGGCCTTCATCTCTCTGAGGAGTTGTAAAACAACGTCCCCCGTCGCGCACATATCATCGGCAACCCAATTTATTTTTCCAAAATTCTCATTTGCGATATGATGGTCGATATCGATAATAATTACGCCTTCCGGGAAAAAACCTGTCGTTTTACCAAGCCGTTCAAAAGTGGGGCAATCCAGGGCAAACACCACCTCCGGTTTATCCTGAGGCACTTCTGGAAAGACGTACATCCCGGACGAAGGGATCATGAATTTGTAGATTTGTGGAACAAAGGAATCGTTAACGATGGAAACGGATTTTCCCATGTTCTTCAACAGGTGAAACAGGGCGATTTCCGCGCCGATGCCGTCGCCATCCGCGCGTATGTGCGTGGTAAGGAGAAAGCGTTGGTGGCTCTTTATAACCTGCTGGATTTCACTTGCGTATTGTGCTATGGAAGGGTTTGTCACGGTAAAATACTCCTAAAAATTATGGCGTCCGGCGGAAATCTTCGAAATTTCCCCCTTGTAAGAAGGGCTTGGGTGTGTTGTTGCGGGCGCATCCGTCCAAACCCTTTTTATAGAGAGGAAAATCGTGATTGACTGGTATTTCCACCCACCGGATTTATCCCGTGTCTCTGGCGGAAATCCAACGTGAAACGAGTAAAAATTATATGCGGAATGCATCCCCATGTCAAACCTTCTTTTCCATTGCATTTTGTTTCTTGATGAGTTACGATTAAACACGTTGCAAGGCTAAAATCTTGCCCTGCGTACCATTAAAATATCAAGTAATAACGCCTTTGCTACTTCAGGCAAACTGCTTACCATTTTAAACAAGCAAAACAAAATGGCAAAAGACAAGCAACCAGCGCAACGATCACAATATGATTCACCGTGGAAACAAGCCATCGAAGGCTATTTTCCTGATTTCATGAGGTTCTTTTTTCCTGCTGTTTATGAAGAAATTGATTGGAATAAAGAACCGGTATTCATGGACAACGCCCTGGAGAAGATCACCAGGGACGCTGAGATTGGAAGTCGGTACGCGGACAAGCTGGTCAAGGTTTGGC
>CAYHFB010000461.1:0-3465 GCA_964355695.1 uncultured candidatus Brocadiaceae bacterium | reverse complement strand
GTATGACGCGCTCGTAGTCGGGAAACTTTCCGTCAATCAGTTTTGAGACGAACTCGATCGCACCGAAACGAAACAATGCTTGAGTCGGCGTCAGGGCAATTTCCAGTACTTCGTCGTTGTCGGCGAGTTGACGTGAGAGTTCGAGGACGGTCTTGCGGGGAAGGATCACCTCGATCGAAGGTAGCTGTTCTCCGAGTGTTTCGCTGGCATAGGCGAGTCGGTGCCCGTCGGTGGCCACCACGCTGATTTCATTTCCCTTGACCACCAACAAGAGACCATTCAGGTAGTAGCGAATGTCCTGCTGGGCCATGGCGTACTGAACCAGCGCGAGCAGGCGTTTGAATTGCTTTTGGGTGAGTTTCAGGCGTGTCTGACTACCTTCGACGAGGGTTATACGTGGAAAATCCTCGGCGGGGAGTGTCTGAAGATTGAAACGACTGCGTCCGGCCTTTACCTGTAGGCGTTTGTCATCGAGGGTTAGATTGACTTCGGCATCTTCAGGCAGAGCGCGGAGGATGTCTTGAAGTTTTCGGGCTGCGACGGTTAACGCACAATTCTCTCCTGCGCTTGTTGCCGTACTGGTTTTTATCTGAATTTCAATGTCGGTCGCCAGCAAGGTTAGGATTTCCCCTTGTTTTTCAATTAAAACGTTTGAAAGTATGGGGAGAGTATGACGCTTTTCGACAATGCCACAAACCGACTGGAGTGGATCAAGAATTTGATTACGTGGACCTTTGAATAAGATCATATTTAAATTCCTAATAGTAATAGTGCAATCGGCAAAACTGTGGAAAGGAAATCATATTTTATTGTTTTTATATACTTAAGCTGTTTATATGTTTATGGAAAAGCCTGTCGGTTAGTTGTGACGTTATGTTGGTTATTATTTATTTTTAGATAACTTTGCTCTTATCAACAATTCATACAGCTCCAGTACCGTACTTCTACAAACGAGTCACATTAACCCCTCAGGGTTTGCATCAAGACATGAACGTCATTGCCGAGTTGTGCATCCTTGCCGCGAAGATCGGTGATTGTACGGCAGGCGTGGAGTACGGTGGTATGGTCTCGACCGCCGAAAGCTTCGCCGATTTCAGGCAAGCTGTGGTGGGTTAGTTCGCGGGCAAGCCACATCGCCACTTGGCGCGGCCGGGCAATGGCGCGGGTGCGCTTCTTGGAGTACATCTCGGCAACTTTGAGCTTGTAGTAGTCGGCGACGGTTTTTTGAATGAGTTCAATTGTAAGTAACCGGTTGATGGCACCGAAAATATCTTTGAGCGCTTCCTTTGCCACATCGATGCTGACGCTTCTTCCGTGAAAACGAGCGTAAGCAAGCACCTTGTTAAGCGCGCCTTCCAACTCTCGCACGTTGGAACGTAGATTCTTGGCAATCAGGAAGGCAACGTCGTCGCCGAGTTCAATCTTTGCCGCTTCAGCCTTCTTTTTCAGAATGGCGACGCGCATTTCCGGTTCCGGCGGTTCAATTTGTACCGTAAGGCCCCAATCGAAGCGGGAAACGAGACGTTCCTCTAGGCCTGTGACGTCCTTCGGGTAGGTATCGCAGGTAATGACGATCTGTTTTTTGGCTTCGACGAGCGCATTGAAGGCGTAGAAAAACTCTTCCTGCGTACGATTCTTGTTGTTAAAGAACTGGATGTCGTCGATCAACAGTAAATCGA
The DNA here is from genome assembly GCA_964355695.1 of uncultured candidatus Brocadiaceae bacterium. Lineage (GTDB taxonomy): Bacteria > Planctomycetota > Brocadiia > Brocadiales > Brocadiaceae > JACVXV01. Next base: position 1,786 of record CAYHFB010000461.1, on the reverse strand, counting down.
GTGAACGGTAATACCTCTTGAAAACATCAAAGGATTTCTGTTGGTAGGCCCGTACGACGTCGGCAAAATAGTCTTCGGCATGGACATATCGAATGACGAGGTCTGGATTGTGTCGCCATACCTCATTACCGAGGGCGTGAATCAGGTGGGTCTTGCCCAGGCCGACACCACCGTAAATGAATAGAGGGTTGTAGGAAGTGCCGGGATTCAGTGCAACCTGCTGAGCGGCGGCGCGGGCCAAGTCATTGGCGCGACCGGTGACCAGAGTGTCGAAGGTAAATCCCGGGTTAAGACGGGACTTTTCGTAGGCGCCGTCCTCTACCTGGAATGCCGGCACTTCGGTCTGCGCGGAGCGTGAGGACCGTGCGTTTGACATGGAAGGAGGTGTGGCGATTGGAAGAATGGCCGCAGCAGCAGTTTCCCCCAAGGCAAGGCTGATGCTGACGGGCTCCGGAAAATACTGTTTGCTCAGATTCTGTATCTGGTCCAGGTAGCGCTCACGGACCCACTGGAGGACAAATCGATTTGGGGCTATCAGGCGTAATTGAGTCGGCGACAGACTGGAATCGGCGTCAGGATTGTCACTATCGTTTTCCAGACGCAGAGTCTTGATCCAGGTATTGTATTGCTGCGTCGGGAGTTCTTTTTCGAACCGATTCAGGCAGGCAGACCAAAAGTCGCTCATCAGGGTACGGGGCCTGGCTAATTATTCAGTTATGTTATTGATAGTATTGTATATTATTGTCCGTGTCGGACCTATTTTTGGCCACCAGCGGAACTTTATGTGGGTGCATTCTAGTCGTTTTATGGGTAGTTATCCACAGGCGAATGGAAAAATACCAGTTGACAAGATTGCCCCGAGAAGCTGTAATCGCGGGTTCTTTTTTCGAGGAAACCAGCCATGAAACGCACCTATCAGCCTTCGGTCGTGCGACGCAAGCGGACCCACGGTTTTCTCGTGCGCATGCGCACTAAGGGTGGCCGTGCGGTGATTCGGGCCAGACGCGCCAAGGGCCGTACCCGCCTCGGTGTTTAGTAAGAGCACCGGTGGTTGACCGGAAAAGCTCCGCTACGGAACTACAAGCGGTAGATTTTGGTTTTCGCAAACAGCAAAGACTGAAAACAGCCGCCGATTTTTCAGAGGTGCTTGACGCGCGGCGTCCGTTGCGTGGCAAGGTATTCGACTTGTATTATCGTCCACACGCCACCGGGGCTTCACCCTCTCCAACTGGCGCCCGACTCGGCCTGGTCATCGCCAAGAAGCTGGCTCATCGCGCGGTGCAGCGCAACTTGTTGAAACGTCTCGTGCGCGAAACTTTTCGGCTTGCCCGTCCGCAATTGCCTCCCTACGATCTGGTGTTGCGGCTTGCAAAGTTTCCTGGAGACCGCCTGGATCCCGTGGCGAGAAGTAGTTGGCGTGCCGATATCGAGCATTTGCTGCTGCTCTTGCCGCGATGAAGTTCACTCCGACCACCCCCCTGATCGGCCTCATCCGAATCTATAAGTATCTGGTCAGTCCATATCTGGGGAATCGCTGTCGTTTTGATCCGAGCTGTTCCGAGTATGCCGTCGAAGCCCTGAAACGCCATGGCACGTGGCGTGGTCTGTGGCTCGCATTGCGACGGGTCATGCATTGTCATCCTTGGCATCCAGGCGGGTTTGATCCCGTTCCCTAAGGTTTTGAGGCATCCGAAACTCTATATAATCGCCTGCCGATTCTGCCTCCCTGAACCGAAAGACTGTCGATGGACAATCAACGTCTGATTCTGCTGCTCGTATTCTCCTT
>CAYHFB010000460.1:0-3476 GCA_964355695.1 uncultured candidatus Brocadiaceae bacterium | reverse complement strand
CCTGTTGGGCTTGGGATGTTTTTGACGCGGGTGGCACTTCCAGAGTTCTGAAGTTAAATCTGTTGATTACAATTCACGGAAAGTAAAATTTATTGAGAGAGCGCCCGATGAACTACTAAACGAAGCGCTTGGAATTTTGGACGCATGCATTTATTAATCTTTATTTGCCCAAAGCCTGGTAAGTTGAGTTGGGTGAAACGAAACCCTACTTTTCTTGAATACCACGAATGGTTGATGTTGGGTTTCACTTACGTTCAACACAACCTACACGACTGAAAAAGGATTTGCATTTTCACGGTACGGTACGTTTGATAACCGCAACGCAGATTATGCCCGACAAATTTCACGCCGCCACATTCATCATCGGCGTTACGAACGTGCCGAATATTCTGGACGTTGAAAAGGTAAAACCGGGAACCCTCATTGTGAATGATTCCGGGCGTGCCTGTTTTTCTCTCACCGCAGCTATTCAACGATTGGAAAGGAAAAAGACCTCGTATTCACCGATGGCGACGTGTTGTGTTCGCCCCAGCCGATAAAAAGAAGCGTGTATCTTTCGCATTTTGTTGAAGATGGTTTGGGACAAGAAACGTTGGAATCCTTTTTATTCTTCAATCCCAACATGATAACCGGTTGCGTGCTGTCGGGATTGCTCTCCGCCTGTTTTAAAGAAATAAAACCGGTAACCGGCAGCATCGGATTAGACACGTACGCTCCCGGCTGCTTGGTGGACGAGAACTGTTTTGCGGATTCTGATTAAGGCGATCTCTCGCGTTTTTCAGTTTATCCAAAAGGCGTGATAATGTTTACGGTTTAACAATGAAAAACTGCTATAAATTTCGTGCTGAAATGGTTCAAAACGTCGTATACCTTATCCCATGGCTATCCACCGTAAACGTTATTGCCCCATCCTGATCCGTTCGTAGGACAATAATATGGCGCGATTGCAGGCTGTCGATCGTCTTGCTGGAAACGACGCCTTCGCCGGTATTAATGAAGGCATACGACGGCTGTACGGCATCCAGCAACACATCCAGATTGTTTACAAAGGCACCGTGGTGGGGTATTTGAAGGGCGTCAGCTTTTACCTCGTTTGAATTTGCCGTGAGCGCCGCTATCCCCTGCGCCTGGATATCCGCGCAGAGCAGTATGGTGTGGCCGAGGTATTCGATTTTTACGACACATGAGTTGTCGTTTGACGTGGTGACGCCGGGATACCACGGAAGTGGATGGAGGATTTTTACCACGGCAGGTTCAAAGCCGCTTACCAGCTCCCCCGCCGAGACGGCAGCAACCGGTATGCGTCTTTTATTAAGGAGGGAAAGGATTTCCTTCCCCTTCTTCGATTCAAACAAATGTTGCTGTGAATAAACGGATTTTATAGAAAATCTTTCAGCAAGGGCGGGCAGACCATTCCAATGGTCATCATCCTCGTGGGAAAGTATAAGCAAGTCAATAGCCTTTACCTTCCGTTCCCACAAAAAGGGGGACACGATGTACCGCCCCCCGTCGTAATTCTGCCATGAACCGACGTCATACAACATATTCTTCCCGTTTGGAAATTGGATAAATAGTGCACTGCCGTGCCCTACGTGCAGGCAGGTGAGCTGGAGCGAGTTGGCGGGGCATTTGAGTAGGTTTGAAAAGAGAAAGACATTGGCGCTCAATAATCCAAAGATTGCCAGTCTGACAACACCCAATGACAAATAGCCGCAAAACAGGAGCGACAGCATAAACAGGTAATACACAACCATCTCTGCCGGTGACGGCCCGGTAACGTAGAAATAAGAATAGGGGATAGCTGCATGGTACGAGACAAGCGATTCCAATAGAATGTCGGCATAAGAGGCCAACCAGGCCGATGCGGTGGCCAAAGGAGGGCATAGCATTCCCAGCGTCAGGAGAACAATGCCGCAAACGGTAATGATCCAGAACAAAGGGAACACGATAAGATTGGTGATGCAGATGCCCGGCGTGAAAAGGTGGAAGTAATAGGCCGTGATGGGCATGGTCGCCAGCCATGCGGCAAGGGAGACACAAAAGGATTTTCGCAGGTATTTCTTCAGAAAGAAAAAACGCCCCCGTTCGGCCTTTACCTGCAACGCCTCTACAAATAAGGCTACCCTGAACAGCCAGCCTTCTATCCTTGAAGAACCGTACACGATGCCGAAGGTCGCCACCACAGACAACTGGAACCCTACGTTGAAAATGTCTGCCGGATTCCTGATCAGGATGATAAAAACCGCGGCAAAGAGGCCGCTCGTAATGTCCCACTGCCTGCTTACCAGAAAGCTGCAAAGAAAGACGGCAACCATGATGCATGCGCGTAGCACGGGCGGATTGGCGCCCGTCAATAACGCAAACAGAAACACGACAAACAAGACTATTCCAATTGACAACGTCTGGTTTACCCTCAACAACCGCAACGGAAGCCCGATGGTTAAAACCACAATAGCTACGTTAAAACCGCTGATTGCAATGAAGTGGATGATGCCCGTCTTCATGAAATTATCAATCGTCTCTCCCGGCAAATCAACCCTGTTCCCCAGCAACATGCTGCTGATCATCGGTGCGCTATTGCTGAACGTATGAAGATATATTATATTGTTCAACACGTTCCCCAGCGTGTAAATGGAACGATAGACCGGGTTTCGGTGAGAAACCCCGCACAGCGTAACATTGCCGCCGTGCACCACCGTCATTAAGCAGCGCACCGACGGCATTTGCATGAGTAAGTAGCCTTTGTAATCGTATTCACCGGGATTGCGGGGTGGCGTGGGGAGAAACACCTGGCCGAGAAGCTCCACCCTTTGCCCATACACCAACTGATGCAAGATGGACAGCACGGTATCCCAGTTCGACACCTCCACGTCAGATGGATAAAAGTTTACCTTAACGGTTCCGGAAACCTCTCTCCAACCCGATGTAGTTTCTACCGCCTCTGCACGCACGAGGAAAGAGGTCTTGAAGCCGGGTTTGCCGGAATACCGGACAGAGGCGAACCGACTCAACTGTTTAACCACAATAGCGTCATCCAATATAATGGGTGGACTGATAATGACGCCTTTGATGCGGCACAAAGACCTCCTGGTCGTTAAAAGCCGCTCCAGGTGGTTAGTAGGAATGGAATCTGTCCTGCAATCATAATACGCAGCAGCGACGGCGACCAACAAAAGGGCTACGCACACCGGCAAAAACCCCCTGAACCGCTGAAACCCAAGACAAGCCAGGCAAGCTATCCACAACAGCAAACAGATGCCCAGGATTACAGAAAGGGGTATCGCCGTGGCGTATCCAAGATAGACGCCGGATATAAACAAGATGGCAATAATAACAATAGGCCGTTGCATAGTCGATTTGCGCCCAATAAGGGTGTTTTATAAAATCGGACGTTATTTTAACAATTTACGCGGGGGTTCATCCCATAGGTGTTAAGTTAAGAAACACAACTCGAACGAATCAAGGAAATGGAGTGA
>CAYHFB010000459.1:0-3477 GCA_964355695.1 uncultured candidatus Brocadiaceae bacterium | reverse complement strand
GAGTTGTTTTGGAGATGGCGGCAAGCAAGACCGCAACTACGGGACTTCAAACTTCAGTTTTTTTGAATCCGGTCCGGATGCTGTCTCCCGCAGGACGGGGTGTGTATGGGTGTCCCGTTACAAACAAAAATCCCGGCAGGTTTACAATGTATCTTTACAAAACAAAGGCCGTCCCAATAACCTTAAACTCGAAACTCGAAACTCGAAAAATGAAACTCGAAAAATGAAAAATGAATAATTACGACCTAATCGTTATTGGCGGTGGACCGGCCGGCATGATGGCTGCCGGGCGCGCCGGGGAACTGGGCAAGCAAGTTTTGCTGCTTGAGAAAATGGATAGCACCGGTAAGAAGCTCCTTCTCTGCGCCAGGGGCAGGTGCAACGTAACCAACACGGCGCCATTACACGCATTTATGCAGGTTTACGGGCGTGGGGGCGGGTTCCTCAGAACCGCTCTGGAAACGTTTGATAATGAAAGGTTGAGGGCGTTCCTCTTGTCCTACGGCGTGGAAACCGTTGTGGAAAATAAGGGACGTGTCTTTCCTCAAAGCCAACGGGCGGATTCCATCCTTCATGCGCTTGAGGCCTATCTTCGTGACGGCCACGTGACCGTACACAAGAACTCGCGTGTTTCGCGCCTGATACTGGAGGCCGGACGCGTGACAGGCGTAGAAACGCAGAAGGGCGTTTTTTTAGGAAAAAATACGTTGATCGCAACGGGCGGGATCAGCTATCCGGCAACGGGGAGCACGGGTGACGGCTATGCACTGGCCGCCTCCGCAGGCCATACCATCAAGTCTCCGCAACCGGCCATTATAGCCTTTGAGACGGAGGAGGCCTGGGTAAAGGCGCTCCAGGGCACCCCCATTAAAAACGCCACCATTATTGCCTACCAGCGCAACAAAAAGATTGCGGAACATTTTGGCGAGGCGCTTTTTACCCATTACGGCATATCAGGACCGGCCATTTTGGACATCAGTAAAACCATAGTAGAATGTCTCTCCAGCGGCCCCGTTCAATTACACATCGATTTTAAACCAAACCAGGCCCTCGAAAAGCTCGACGAAACGTTGCAGCACCAGATCAGGAAGTTTGGCAGCAAGACAATAAAATCCTGCCTGACCCTCTTTATCTCTGAAAAGGTAGCTCATGTCTTTCTGGGGATTTGCAACATCGATCCTCAAAAAAAGGCGTCGCAAATGACCGTGCAGGAGAGAAAGAAGATCGTAAAGCATCTTAAAGACGTCCACCTCACCATCGTGCGCCACCGTCCGATTGAGGAGTCCATCATAACGGCAGGGGGTGTTTGCCTGGACGAGGTTGATGCAAAGACACTGGAATCAAAACTCGTGAAAGGGTTGTATTTTGCAGGCGAGACGCTCGACATAGACGGACCGACAGGCGGTTTCAACCTCCAGGCCGCATTCTCGACGGGGTACCTTGCGGGAAGCGCTATACTATTGACAGACGACCGGCCTTGATTGCCAAAGCCTGTCCAGCGGCCTGGCCGAGCGTGGGGTGCTGGTTCGGTACCTTTGCTTTACCAAGCATCCATCATCTTTAGAACGGCCTGTTTTGTGGGTTCAAGCAGGGCGTCAATCCTGCGGATTACCGTCATGGGAAGGATTACGTCGCGCAGGCAGTCGTCCGCTATACCCCAGATAAAGTTTGCGATCGCGTTGTGTTGCATAAAATCCCTACCTCCCTTCTGTTCATTGAGCAACACGCGCCCCATGGAACTTTACACCTTTTTGCGGAATGTAATCAATGGTGTTTGCCAAATTTATTGTAGATGATTTTTACGTTATTTAGGTAAAACAAGGGGTGGTATTGATACATTATACTTGTCTGTGCATGTGCCATAGCGTATTGTAGATAGCGCTACCCTTGGGGGGGACAGGATAAGGGTGTATGTATTTTCAAAACGTTACCGGCTTTTTTTACGGTATATTGCTTTTATAGGAGTATTCTTTTCATGGATAATTTGTTGCATATTGTTTCACATTTAGTATCGCCCAAAATCATGGTGATTGGCGATATGATGCTGGATAAGTATGTGTGGGGAGAGGTAAAACGGATATCGCCGGAGGCCCCGATACCGATTGTTAGCGTATCCTCGGAAGACGTTCGTCCCGGTGGGGCGGGCAGCGTTGTCAATAATCTCCGGACGTTGGGCGCACGGGTGTTTGCTTGCGGGGTTATCGGCGATGACGCCCACGGCCGTACCACGATGAATATTTTTCAAGAGATGCAGGTTGATACGACGGGAATAATGGTTGATAATACCCGGCCCACCATTATGAAGATGCGCCTCATGGGGCATTTGCAAACCGCCGGAAAGGGCGTGCAGCAGCTTCTGCGGGTTGATTATGAAAAGACCCATCCCCTTTCCGCGGAGACGGAAGGACGTATTGCTGATTATTTGAGCAAAACGATCCCTTCCTGCGATATTGTGTTGGTTTCCGATATGAACAAGGGCTTGCTTTCACGCACGATTTTGCAGACGGTTGTGACGCTCTGTAATACGCATAAAAAAATGGCCATCGTCGATCCCAAACTGGTGAATGATTATAGTTGTTATCACGGCTTTACCGCCATGACCCCTAATAGAAATGAGACGGAGGCGGCCACCGGCATCAAAATCACCAGCCATGAAAGCCTGAATAATGCCGCCAGAAAGCTGGTTTCCAGCCTTTCTTTGGAGTATTGCGTCATTACGCTTGATAGGGACGGCATGTTTCTCTACCACAAGGATGGCTTAGGGAAGATTATCCCCACTACGCCGCGCAGTGTGTCTGACGTAACGGGCGCCGGTGATATGGTGCTTAGTATTTTTGGAATGGTGATTGGCAGCGGTTATTGTTTTGAGGATGCCGCTTTCCTGGCCAATGTTGCGGCAGGGATTGAGGTTGGAAAGATCGGCGCAACCCCCGTTAGCAAGGAGGAAATTCTCCATGAGCTTACGGGCGGAAGAAGCCGGTTAACGGGCAAGATTAAAGATGTTGATACCCTGGTGGGCATACTTAAGGAGCATAGAAAGACGCACGACACCGTTGTTTTTACAAACGGATGTTTTGACATATTACACGTTGGCCACGTCGATTACCTCAAGTTCGCCAGAAACCAAGGTGATCTGCTTGTGGTGGGTTTGAACACCGACCAATCGGTAAGGTCTCTCAAAGGGCAGACCCGTCCCTATATCCCCGAATCGGAACGGGCGCAAATGCTTGCCGCCCTGGAAGACGTGTCCTATGTGGTTCTTTTTGACGACGCTACGCCTCTGGAACTTGTTAAGGCGCTTCAGCCTGACGTGTTGATAAAGGGCGAGGACTGGAAGGATGCCGGTATTATAGGGAAGGACGTTGTTGAGTCCTACGGGGGAAAAGTGATTTATGCGCCGTTGGTAAAGGGTGTTTCAACCACGACGATTGTTTCCAGGATAATCGAGAGGCATACGGGGCTGCAACGGTGAGAAGG
>CAYHFB010000458.1:0-3494 GCA_964355695.1 uncultured candidatus Brocadiaceae bacterium | reverse complement strand
GGCGCCGTGTCCCTACATTGAAATTCCTGTACGTTAAATTATGTCGCCTACGGCGACCGCATTTGTAGCGCAGACGTCCCGGCTGCATTCAAAAAACAGCAGGCGGGACGCCTGCGCTACAAACGACAAATTAGGCTGTTCGGCAACTTACATTCGCGCAACCGAGACGGTTGCGCTACCAGATTGAATTTCCTTTACATTAAATCTTTATGCTAAAAAACATACTCTCTCGTATCGCCTATAGCACCAACCACATTAACGTCCTAAAACCTTCGGCCATTACCTTTGACCTAACGGATAGATGCCCATTGCGCTGCAAGACGTGCGGCAAGTGGGTGTCGAAGGGAGAAAGGCAGGAGATGGACACACAGGCATGGAAGGAAGTTATTGGCGCACTGCGGCAGTGGCTTGGCAATTACCGTGTTTGCCTTAGCGGCGGCGAGCCGTTTATACGGGAGGACATTTTCGATATCATCTCATTCGCCCGCAAACAAGGTGTTTATGTTACTGCGGTATCCAGCGGATATCCTATTGATGAAGCGATGGCAAAGAATATGGTCGATTCCGGTATCAACGGGCTGTCTATAACGCTGAACGGTTTCACACCAGCCACGCATGACTTCACGCGGGGCGTGGAGGGCAGCCACGCGCGGGCGTTACGCGCCATCGAACTTTTAACCACCGCCAGGAAAAACATGTTTGTATGCGTCGAAACGGTTCTCATGGAAAACAATCAGCGGGAAATTTCCGGTTTAATTGAGTTTGCCAAAGAGAAACAATTAAACGGCATATCGTTTCAGGCATTGTACAATAAAACCTCTTTTCTCCCGTATGATTACAACCATCACTTTCAGGAAGAAAACGCATGGCACCTGGATAGCCCGCTCTGGCCGAAGGATTATCATAAGATGCACTCCACGATTGACGAAATTATCGGGTACAAAAAAAAGGGATACCTCATCGGCAATTCCGTTGAGTCCTTAACGTGGATGAAGCGGTACTTTCAAGACCCCAATGAACTACTTGCAGTGAAATGCATGGTCGGACTTAGTAATTTCAGCATAGACCCATACGGGGAGACACGATTGTGCTTCAACATGGACCCGATAGGAAACGTCAAGCAACAAACACCAAAGCAAATCTGGCACAGCAAAAAGGCCGTGCAGCAAAGAAAGTCCGTCAAGGGCTGCAAAAATACCTGTAGGATATTGATGTGTAATTCAATGGCATAAAACAAAAACACCTTGAAATCCTTTCAAAATACTGGTTCTCAAGGCGATTTGCTATCCGTGTTGTTTTCCTTATGTCGTACTTACGCCGTCAGCCGTCCCTACGGGACTAGCAATTCCAGACACGGTCCCCACCGATGAATCGGTGGGCTATTTCCATCTGTCCCTACGGGACAAAATGCCTGTTTACAAGAAAGTGGGAATGCTCCCTTCTCAACTGGTTCAAGGCCGATGGCCGACTTTCTTCCGGGGAGTGTCTTGCTGTTTTTTGTCAATTCCTTGATGGAATTTCTGGGTAGCGTTATTTTGTGTGCAGGATGGGGGCATGGATAAAGACTGTTTTGCGGCTGCGGGTGTTTATGCCCTCTTGTGCAAGAAATGCCGGAACGGATAGCGGGGCTATCCGTTCCGTATTGTTTACCATTTCTCACGGTATTGCATGAAGGCAATTCCGCTTCACTTTCCGTTAGAGGCGTGCGAGGTAGACGGCGTCAATGTTCTTTTGCTGCTCTATCTCACGAAGGCATTCCTGTGGCACGGGCGCATCTACGCTCACGACCATAATTGCGTTTCCGCCGCTTTCCCTTCTGCCAAACGTCATGTGGGAAATATTGATTTTTCTATTGCCAAGCACGCTTCCGATATTTCCTATCAAGCCTGGCTTATCCTTGCCGAGGAGGATGAGCATGTGGGGGCTAAGCGCCACTTCTATGCCATAACCGTTGATGTCAACAATCCTCGGATCGCCTTTCCCAAAGACGGTTCCCGCTATGGTTTTTTCGCCTTCAGGGGTCACTATTTTGGCGGTAATAAGGCTGGTGAAGTCACAAGCACCGCTGCTTACGGTGACGTTGACCTTTATTCCGCGTTCACTCATAAGATGCGGCGCGCTTACGAGATTGACGCCCTCGTCAAGGGTAGGTCTGAGGAGTCCGACGAGGAGACTATCCGTTGTAAGCTGCACGTTTTTCTTGCAAATTTCCCCGGTATAAACAATCTCGACCGATTGTATGCCACCGTTGACAATCTGGATGAGGAGCGCCCCCATTTTCTCTGCCAGGGTGATATACGGCTTTAACTTGGCATACTCCTCCGGGTTGTACGGCGGAAGGTTTACTGCGTTTCTAAACCCTCTCCCGGTAAGCGCGTCAGCCATTTGGTTGGCGGCTTCAAGGGCAACCGCGTATTGTGCCTCCTCGGTAGACGCGCCCAGATGGGGCGTTGTGACAACCTGATCTAACTCAAAGAGTTTGTTGCCTACGGGAGGTTCCGTTTCGAATACGTCCAGGGCGGCCCCCGCAACGTGGCCGCTTTTGATCGCATGGTAGAGTGCGTCTTCCGAAACAATGCCTCCTCTTGCGCAATTGATAATCCGAACGCCCTTCTTCATTTGAGCGATTTCAGTCTGTGTGATAAGGTTTTTTGTTTCACTGTTAGAGGGAACGTGAACCGTTATATAGTCGGACTGCGAAAGCAGGTCTTTCAAATTGTTTACCACATTGGGGCAAAATTGAGAGGTTATTTCTGGAGAGATAAAAGGGTCGTATCCGACAACCTTCATCTCCATGGCACTCGCCCTCTTTGCCACCTGCCTGCCCACCCTGCCCAGCCCGATGATGCCAATCGTCTTACCGGCAATTTGAACGCCGGTAAACTGCTTCCGCTCCCACTTACCCGCCTTTGTGGATGAATGGGACTGCGGTATGTAGCGTGAAAGGGAAAAAAGCATGGCTACTGTGTGTTCTGCGGTTGATACGATGTTGCCATCGGGGGTGTTCATTACCACGATGCCTTTTTTCGTGGCCGCCGACACGTCCACGTTATCCACGCCAACCCCTGCGCGGCATATCGCCTTTAATTTGTCTGCCTTTTCCAGCAGCCCCGCGGTTATTTTTGTGCCACTGCGCAAGATAATTCCATCACAAGTGCCGATGATGCTTTTTAACTCATCCGCTTTGATGCCGGGTTTCTTTAATACCTGAAGACCTGCTTTTTCAAGCAGCTCAATACATATATCCGGAAGTTCGTCTGCTATTATAACCTGCATAGTACCCTTTCTCGAAAACAAGCGCTATTAAATATTTTCCGTTGGAAACGCAACAACCAGGCTCTTCCTCCGTGCCCGCCGTCTTTTCCAAAAGGACGGCACAGGGACTACGGTCTTTGTGAAGTACCAGATACAGGAAACCTGTTTGAATTTCCGTAACGCGAATAAACAAGTACTTTACCATTTTTACCGGATGAAAATCAAATTCAAAGTGTGAA
>CAYHFB010000457.1:0-3499 GCA_964355695.1 uncultured candidatus Brocadiaceae bacterium | reverse complement strand
TTTCAGGATGAGCAAAAGGAGCGCCATATCAAGGAAATTATAAGGGTGAACAGGGATGAAGAACAGAAGACTGTAGAGACGCATTGCATGCGTCTCTTCCCTGTACACCATTAATTGCATTACACAAGACGCATGCAATGCGTCTCTACCAAAGTGTTGTGAAAAATGACGTAACAACGGTATCTTTAGATTGTTTTTGTAAAAAGGAGCGTATTATGGTGCGAAGCAGAATAAGCTGTTTTAAAAGGCGTCTTGTTTTTGTGTGGGTAGTTCCCCTGCTTTTACTGGGGATGTATCAAACGTATGTTTTTGGAGGCTCAGCCCCCGTAGAGAAGACCGGCCAGATTACTTCTTATTCACCAGGGGATGACGGGGATTTGAAGAAAGGTGTCGCATGGCCAAGCCCACGCTTCACGGATAAGGGTAACGGCACCGTATTGGACAACCTTACCAGATTGATTTGGTTGAAGAATGCCAATGCCTTTGGTTATCAGACTTGGGAACAAGCATTGGCGTCCGCTAACGCCCTGGCCAGTGGTACAGCAGGCCTTACGGACGGTTCGAAGGCGGGGGATTGGCGGCTGCCCAATGTGAAGGAACTCCAGAGTCTGATCGATCGTGCGTACTTCAATCCTGCCCTGTCAAGCGCGTCGGGAACGAGCCAGTGGACCGAAGGTAATCCCTTTATCGGCGTGCAGTCCGACCTCTATTGGTCGAGTACTACCTACTCGGACAATTCGTCGAACGCGTGGTACGTGTACCTGAACGATGGCTTCGTGAACGACGGCGGTAAGACCAATACGCGCTATGTATGGCCGGTTCGCGCAGGACAATAGATACTTAGGCGCTTTGATTCTTTGTGCCCTTTGATGGGGGGATGCAAGGGGGGTGTCCCCCCTTGCCGCCTTTCCGCGCTAAGTTGTTTTTGATATTTTTTACATGGAGTCGGGTAGTCGGGTAGGTTGGGTTGAGTGAAACGAAACCCAACATTTTTTGAATGCAACAAACGGTTGATGTTGGGTTTCACATTCGTTCAACCCAACCTACCAGGCTATAAACAATAAGTATTAATGGAGGATGTTTTATGAATATAGACCAGATCGCCAGTGAAGCCTTACGGCTTAGTCCGCAAGATAGGGCCGTTCTTGCTGAAACAATATGGGAAAGTCTTGAGGACCCGTACGCTAACTTTTCTGACATGCCTGACGAGGAAGCAATTGCCCTGGCGAAGCAACGTGATGATGAAATTGAAAGAGGTGATGCGGCGCCGTTGTCCCACAAAGAATTAATGAACCGGCTGCGAGAATGAGGATTGAATATCATCCGGAGATTGAGCGCGAGTTACGTGAAATCATCGAATATTATGACGAATGCGCTCAGGGATTAGGCGTGGAATTTCTCAATGAATTTGAACGGCATATTCTAAAAATTGCGTCCATGCCAACCCGGTGGATGATGGTCGAAGCCGATGTTCGGCGATCTTTAATGAAACGTTTCCCTTACGTAGTCTATTTTCGGGTTTTGGAAAATGACGCGCTTCGTGTAACAGTAGTTAAACACCAGCGCAGACATCCTAAATATGGCCGAAATAGGAAATAAAAGCCAGGTAGGTTGGGTTGAGTGAAGCGAAACCCAACATTTTTTGAATGCCACGAACGGTTGGTGTTGGATTTCGTCTCACCCTACCCAACCTTACAGAACTGGCGGAAAAGCAATGCAATATCGCAGTTCAAAAACACCGGGCGCAACCTTCTTTTTTACGGTTGTGACGTATCGCGTGCGACGAGAAAACAGAGTTGATTAAATTCCACAAAAGATATAAACTACGAAGAATTCAGCGATTGTCATTGTCAGGATGAAATTTATCTGATGGCAACATACTCTGCAAAGGAAGTTGAATGGGGGATAGGTAGTCCATCTTCCTTCAACCCTTGTAAGTGTAATTCGATTGCTTCATACATATTGTGATCTGCTTCTTCATGGGTTGCGCCGGTAGCCACACATCCCGACAAATCTGGTGAGTATGCAGAATAGTTGTTATTCGCTTTTTCGATCACGATAAGGAAACGATACATATTACCTAGCCTCCTTTCTTTTGCCTGTTTCAAAATACTGTTTAAAGTTCCCGGAGCCAAATCGTCGCCAGGATGACCAGCAATTGTTACCCTGCCGGGTTTTGCAGGGTGTTTATATTGACGGTGGCTCCCTCTTGCGCCAACCCGATGCCAGCCATCCGCCTCAACCAATTTTATAATATCACGAATTTTCATTCCGGCCTTTTCGTTTAGGTGTTGCCGTTAACGGTACGTAAATACTATCGCTTGTTTTGTTGGTTTTCAAGGTTTATTTTCCTGGCTTGATTCCTACGCTTATTAAGCCAGGCAGGTCCCTATAAATAATTCTGGACTTTGTTAAATATTTCATCAATATCTTCCGGTTTGTGCAGGCGGGTTCCGCGGTGTCGGCGTGCTGGGCAGAATGCCTTCCGCCGTAGGTTACCAGCCGACGCTGGCAACCGAGATGGGCGATTTGCAGGAAAGTGCTACATGACGAGGAGTATCTTCAATTAAAAATCCTTGCCTGTATGCTCAAGGGTTTCGGGTATTCGCGAATCGGGACTATAGCCAACGAGTCTTTGCATACGAGTTGACAAGTCATTATTATATCATTACAATGTGAATTTATGCACAATATTAGATTTGACTGGGACAAAGAAAAGAACATAGCAAACCAGAAGAAACACGGAATATCTTTTGAAGAGGCACAGTCTGTATTCGTCGATGAAAACGCCTTGATGATTCATGACCCAGACCATTCCATTGGTGAAGACCGTTTCATTCTTCTTGGGTTAAGCGCCTCCGTTCGCCTGATGGTTGTTTGCCATTGTTATCGTGAAAACGACGAGGTTATTCGAATCATCTCTGCCCGGAAGGCAACTCGTACAGAACAAAAACGTTATTGGGAAAGGTGATGACTATGAGAAAAGAATACGATTTTTCTACGGCTCAAAAAAACCCGTATGCAAACCGGCTCAAGCGGCAAGTGACACTCAGAATGGATGAGGTCACTATCAACTACTTTAAAACCCTGGCGCAGGAAAATGGCGTCCCTTACCAGACGTTAATCAATCTTTACCTGAGAGATTGCGCCTCATCACGTAAAAAATTGTCCCTTCACTGGAAAACGGCGTGAATTCCAGACTGGCGGCTTGACGCCGTCCGGGCAAAGGTTTGAACCGTTAACCTTCGAAGGACGTAATTTGAATATTAAACAAGTACAAGGGTATAATGGCTGCCATATATACTTGTTGCCTATCTTTGACATTCACTGCTCTAACTCCGCATCCAGTTCTTCGGCATCAAGATGATAGGAAATTATTTTTTCTATCAGGTGGTCAGCTTAGCAAAAACAAAGAGAATTGCAAGGTTTTTATTCAGAAACGCCTCGTTGTGGAACACGACGAACACATTATTCGCCATGCGGATTACATCATCGACGT
>CAYHFB010000456.1:0-3504 GCA_964355695.1 uncultured candidatus Brocadiaceae bacterium | reverse complement strand
AGTGACAACAAAACAACTTGTTTTTTATTGCAGTTTCGAATCGGTAAGGTACTAACGGTGCGTTGCATCGGAATCGTGCATGTTATTATAACTGGTGTGTTTAAAAATTATAGATGGGTGCGTTTCACTTAACCCATCAAACTATTACATTGTTGATTAACTCACAAAGTTGCAACTCAGCCATAACTGTTTCAATACAAGGACATAATGTAATATTGTTCTTCATTGCATAGGAATTTTCATTTTATTTATGCGGGTTTGCGGGCGGGTGAGAACGTAAGTTTGTTGGTGATGGTAAGGGTGAGTGATTTTTGCTAATCGTATCCAGGATTCTTTTAGCAAGCCACCCATTTGCCAGTCTTTTATCTTATAATCACCGCAATCAAGCTTTGCCTTTGAAGTTATTGGCGCTATACGATATCCGCATCGCCTATGTCCAAAACTACAAGTGCCAGGCGTTTTTTGCTTAGATTGGAACCTGTCGTTGGAAAATTTACCAGGACAATATCACCAAAACTATAATTCATCATAAATAGCATCTTCGCCGGCGTAATTATCAAGGAATTTCTTTTTCGCTGCGACTTTCCATAATCGACTTTCATTATTGTCGTCTGGTATTGAGATGTGAATAAATTCACCGGTTTGGGCCGAAACCGGGTGGCTTAGTTCCAGGTGTGTTGAATCGAGTATTTTTGCCGTAATGATTTTCATTGTAGACCTCTTTTTATATAAGGATAATTGATAATATCTTGTTCTCTCATTATATTTTATCCACCTCTCCCTTACGCAGCCAACCGCTTCTTACTTCCTTGCTGTTCGCCTTCTCCTCGCCGCCGGTTTTTGAGCCGGCCATCTCCTTAACACCCACGTTTACGTATACCCGGTACCAGTCGTTTTTCTCTCCCTCAATCACGCATTCGGCGCCATCGTGTATCTCAAACTTGGGTTCATATTCTCCGCCCGGACCGTACCGCACATGGCACTTCGTTGTAACCACGCCGCAGGTTACGCCTTCCTCGCAGTATATCTTGATTCCCAGAGACGTCAGCGCTATAAGCAAACCTGCTGATAAACCGATCATAACCCCTCTGCACCATGAAAATCTGAAGAAGATAAAGAGGGTAATCAGGAACATCAGCGCAACGTACAGAGAAATTGCAACGATGGTGAGTTGATTCTGGTTCAGCATAAAAAACCAAAAGAACACCTTTTGCGCCACAGGGGGGGGGGCCGAGGATAATTCCTTGTCTTCAGTAGTCGTTTTTACCAAACTCAAATTGGCGTCAACGTCGGCATTTCCCGGCATGAGCCGCTGCGCGCGCCGGTAATTGAGGATTGATTTCCCCAGCTTGCCCTGACGGTAATATACGTTTCCCAGATTGTAATAGATTTGGCCGTGCCTGAATCCGCTAGCCAGTATCGTTTCGTACTGCAACGCCGCCGCTTGCAGCAATTGTGCTGCCTCCAGGTCGCTTTTTGCCGCTACCAGCTTTGCGGCCTGTGTGTACTTCTCATTTGCATCGGTAAACAGCCCTATGGCAACCTCCTTTGATACGTTTGGTTTTGCGCCCCCTACCGCTAGCCATTCTGATCCGCAATGGGCGGCGCGCGTCCCGTAATTCAAAGAAAGGATAGTCAATAGCATCAACAAAAATAAGCGTAATCTCATGATAGTTGTCTCTCCAGTTTTAAGATAAGTTGTTCGACGTGCTTGTATGAGACCTCCATCTCTTCCTTTGTCCCGCCGGCCTTTGAAAAACGGCGATAATCCAGGTCAACCAAACAACGGGACACCTCCTCAGCAATCACGTCTTCGATTCCCCGCTGCCTGAGCATATCCACCATCGAATCGTGTACGGCGCTTGCGGAGGAGATGTTGAATTTGTCCGCCAGATAATCGGTGACAGACCGGGAAAGGTTTGAGTAGAAATGATCGGGATTGTTTTGTGAAAGCAGCTGCTGTGCTGCGGCCAACCTCTTTTTAACCATCAGGTATGCGCGTTTGTTTCTGGCGTATCCGATATCCGTTTGCAGTTTTTCCCTACGCCTCGTTATAACTACGGATGCTATTACAACAAGTGCTGGAATAGCCAAACACCCTAGAATAAGAGGATTTTTATAGAGGGGGACGTCTTGATTCCTCAGCGATGGCACGTTTGTCATGATCGGCAAAATATCTTGTGTTATGATCTGTGCGTTCTGTTTGTTTGAAGGCGAGTTGTCACCGGACATGGTTAATTGAATAGGCATTTCCTGTTGTCCGGCCTCAACGGTAATAGGTATAGGGTCTTTGGCGATGGTCTTATATTGCCCGGCGGATGGGTCGAAATAGCTGAATAAAATGGCTGGAACGCTCTTGATATCCGCCTTCTGAGGCTCAATGACCTTGCTGAAGGCCTTTCGCCCTCGTATGATTTCATCGCGGTTGGTGATCTGTGTGGTTACTTCAGCCGGGTAGAGTTTAAAGTCGGTTTCCTTTTTACACAGTAGTAATGGTTCGCTAATCGTTTGAATGTTTCCTTCGCCATACACTGAGATTGAAAGCGTGATAGGGTCCCCTACCTTTACCTGCTGTGCCTTTGTGGATACCTCCATGTTGTAAGACCCCACGGCGCCCTTGAAATCAATGGGTTTGCCTTGTTCCGGCAATGGCTTTGCTCTTATGACAACGGAATCTGTTGTCCTTTCAATAGGGAACCGCCTCTGTTCCCTCCCAAAAAAATCATCAAAAAAAGTGTCTCCGGAAAGGGATTCCCGTTGACGGGGAATAATGAGGTCGCACTTCAGTTTTGCCGGAGATATGATAAGGTCTCCGGGGATTATGGGGAAAACGGCCGTGCGCAATTCCAGCACGTTGTATATCACCCCGTCCTTGATCTCTTCATACTGGCGCTGATCGCCCAGCTTTTCCTCCATAAAGTTTTTTATGGTAGGAGGCACGTAATCAATGTCGCTGAGCGGCAGCCCTCTCTGGAAATACAACTTAAACGACAAAATAACCTGTTCGTACACGTATACTTCAGATTTATTAACCGACAATTGCACAAATACGAATTTTTCAAGGTCTATGGATTGTTTTGCCGGTTGGGGTTTTACATCAACCACGTCTACGGTCACCGGCTTGGAGGTATAAGTGTTTCCCCGGAATTCCAACCTTGAGGCCCCAATGGTGCCTTTCCCTTTTGCCATAGGCTGCAGGGTGTACGTGTACCCCTTGCTTACCGAGACGTTGCCGTTGATAATACGCGTTTCTGCCGAAATTTTGGGTCCGTATAATACCGTAAACCCTTCAATGATGGGAAATGAGGGCACCGGTGTATCTTGAGTGCCGTACACGGTGAGCGTCAACTGTAACTTGTCATTCATGGTGACAATGTTGCGGTCAACCGTTGCCGTTAAATAGATATCCCCGGCTAATGCCGCGCCTTTAAATCCAGCCACAGAGAGAACAAGAATCAGAAAACCAAGACACCATGCATATTTTTTTATCATACACTACCTTTT
>CAYHFB010000455.1:0-3506 GCA_964355695.1 uncultured candidatus Brocadiaceae bacterium | reverse complement strand
CGCCTGGGTAGTTACCTTTGCAATTGAATTTGTTATCCTTTGTTGATACAATTCACCTCCTGTTGGTTCGTAGATGCTTCATGGTAATGTAAGCGGGTTATCGGCTAGCATGGAGTTTACGGACGCATGGCAGCGCGTGCCTGCGGTTGTCCGCGCCAGTTTAACCCGCACGCCTTGATTAAGAAACCTTTCTTTTAAAATACAACTATAATACGGCAATGCCCACAGAAGAATTCACTACTGCAAATTTTTTCAGCAAGGCGAGGATGCACGTCCTGCTCTTTGTTGCGACACTGCTGACGACCTACTACGTGAACGGATTATCATACGCCATAACCATTATGATCATCCTGCTTGCCCATGAACTGGGGCATTATTTCATGTGCCGGAAGTATCACGTACCCGCGACGATGCCTTACTTTATACCGCTTCCGCTCCCGCCCTTCGGCACCTTTGGCGCGGTAATCAAGATGAAGGGGGCTATCCCGCACAAAAAGGCCTTGTTTGACATCGGGGCCGCCGGGCCGCTCATGGGACTCGTCTTTGCCATTCCAGCAATCATTATCGGCTTACTCCTGTCCGACATGCGTCCCGTGCCGGCAGATACGGCTCTGTACCTCGGTCTTGGGGAGCCGATGCTATTCTCCTGGATAGCCCATCTTATATTCGGCACGCTCCCTGATGGAATGGATATCTACCTCCACCCCATCGCCTTTGCCGGCTGGGCCGGGCTGTTTGTTACGGCGCTAAACCTCCTGCCCATCGGCCAACTAGACGGCGGCCACATAGTCTATGCCTTAATAGGGAAAAAGTGCGACATTGTTTACCGCATTGGCATATTTCTCTTTTGCGTAATCGCTATCCTGCTCTATCCGGGGTGGATGGTCTTTGCCGTGTTACTGCTGATATTCGGGTTCCGGCACCCCTCTCCCGTGGACGAAGTCGCCACGCTCGACCCCGTCCGCAAGGTAATCGGCATCTTCCTGTTTATCATATTTCTCATATCTTTTACGCCTATCCCCCTTAAACTCACGTGAAGAAAAAAGTGGTTATCGCCATGAGCGGCGGCGTGGACAGCAGCGTTGCCGCCTATATGCTCGTAGAACAAGGCTACGACGTTGTTGGATTGTTTATGCGCCTGGGCATTGATAAGCTGGATACCTTAACGAAAACGAAGGTATGCTGCAGCCTGGAAGACGCCAACGACGCACGCATCGTGGCAGACCAACTGGGCATCCCCTTTCACGTCCTCAATTTTAAAGAGGCCTTTGATCGCATCATCGACGTCTTTTGCACGGAATATCTGAATGGCAGGACGCCAAACCCGTGCATCATGTGCAATCAGGAACTGAAATTCGGTAAGCTACTGGATTTCGCCGACATGCTGAATGCCGATTTTATCGCCACAGGCCACTACGCAAAGGTGGAGGAATCACACAACCGCTACCTGCTGAAAAAAAGTGATGACGCGCGGAAAGACCAATCGTACGTGCTTTTCTCATTAAATCAGCGCCAACTCTCAAAAACGCTTTTCCCTTTGGGAGCGACAACCAAGGAATGGGTACGGAAAAGGGCTGGAGAGCTGAATCTGAAGACCAAAGACAAACCGGAAAGCCAGGATATATGCTTTGTCCTGGACAATAATTACCACTCCCTCTTGTACGAAAGATACGGAAGCCGGATATCACCGGGTGAAGTAAAAGACCGGCAGGGGAAAGTCATGGGGAAGCACCCCGGCGCCCCGTTTTTTACCATCGGGCAGCGTAAAGGGCTGGGCATCGCCCTGGGAACGCCACACTACGTAATCGACATAGACCCACAGGAAAACGTCGTGGTACTCGGCACCGATGACGCACTGTGGGAAGAAGAGCTAACAGCGTCCACGCTCAACTGGATTTCCATCGACGGGTTGCACTCTCCAACTGAAGTCCAGGCGAAGATACGATATAACCATCCCCCCGCCCCCGCCGTCATTTACCCCGAAGGGACGGACACGGTACGCGTCGTATTCAAAGAGCCGCAACGGGCTATTACACCGGGACAGGCCGTGGTTTTTTATCATAACGACGTCGTGGTGGGCGGTGGTTGGATAGAAAGGAAACCGGCAACGGATACCTGATTTTTATTTGTGCGGGTTTTTTCGAATACTTCTTCACCTGGTATTGTATCTGCTTTACCGCTCCGTATTTCTTCCACCCTTCTTTCCGCCTCAGCCGCCCATAATCCATCAATCTCCCGTGTTGTTGGATGCAGGCTTTGAAGAGGCTTGTCAACCAGTTGTGTTCTGATATCAATGGGTAGTGAAACTGCCGCAGCAAATAGCTCTTCGGCCTTTGTCATGTCGTACCTCACGGTGTATGGATTTAAGATGAACGTTTGTCATCTATTTTTGGCTTTACGAATACAACTCAACCGATGAATGTTATATTAATTCCCATAGGCAGCGCGGGCGACGTTCACCCGTTTATCGGCATCGGACGGGAACTCAAGCACCGGGGGCATCATGTCACCGTTTTTACCAGCGATTATTTTAGGGCGCTGACGGAGGGATCGGGGCTTGAGTTTGCGCCTGCCTCCAGTGCTGATGAATTTAAACGGGCAACGGAAGACCCGCGGCTGTGGCATCCGGTGCATGGTTTTGAGTTCGTGTCGCGTCACGTTTTTTTACCGCTCGTCCCCACCGTCTATCGTTTCCTTAAAGAGCGGTATATTCCGGGACAAACGCTTGTGGTCGGTTCCTCAATGGCGTGGGGTGCGCGGATCGCGCAGGAGAAGCTTGGCATTCCACTGGTAACGATAAACCTTCAACCCGCAGTCTTCATGAGCCTTTACGATACGCCCGTTTATATCGGCAAGGCATGGATATCGGGATTGCCGAAAATAATGAAAAAATGGTTTTTGCGCCTTGCGGACTTCGGCACGAATCGCATTGTCGCGCCGGAGATCAACCGCTTTCGGGCATCACTTGGTATGCCGCCGATACGCCGCGCCGTAAGAGATTGGACGCATTCCCCGTTAAAAACAATCGGTATTTTTCCCGATTGGTTCGCGGCACCGCAACCCGACTGGCCTTCCCAGGCGCAGCTTACCGGTTTTCCTTTATACGACGTGGATGATATTCAGACCATGCCGCCCGACCTCGAAGCCTTTCTTAACGCGGGCCCGGCGCCCGTGGTCTTTACAGCGGGATCGGCGATGAGACATGCGCGGGCGACGTTCGAAGTGTCCGCGCAGGCATGCCGCCAGCTTGGTTGCCGGGGAGTCCTCGTCAATAAATTCCCCGACCAAATCCCCGCTTCATTGCCGTCCGGAGTAAAGGCGGTCGGGTACGCGCCATTCAGCCGTCTTTTCCGGCAAGCCGTGGCGGTTGTCCATCACGGCGGGATTGGCACTACGGCGCAGGCGCTTGCCGCCGGAGTCCCGCAACTGGTCACGCCCTTTGCCCACGATCAATTCGACAACGCCTCCCGCGTAATCCGCCTGGGCGTAGGCGAGCAAATCTCCCC
>CAYHFB010000454.1:0-3521 GCA_964355695.1 uncultured candidatus Brocadiaceae bacterium | reverse complement strand
AACGATATTGCAGGGCGTGTGGCAAACCTAAAGGTTCGCCCTACGAGGGACGTTGGATTGTCCGGTAGTTCGGTGGGTTGAGTGAATCGAAACCCAACAGATTAATGGTGAACTGTTAAAATACAGGGGAATTTAATGGTGATAACAGAGAAAAGGAACGATATGAAATACCCTACTATTGCGCCCTCAATCCTTTCCGCCGACTTTTGTAACCTCGAAAAGGCGATATGGCAAGCCGAGAGCGGTGGCGCCAGGTACCTGCATATAGACGTTATGGACGGGCATTTTGTTCCCAATATAACCGTGGGAATGCCAGTGGTAAAGGCCATACGGGCCAAGACCCGTCTAATCCTTGACGTCCACCTCATGATAGAACGTCCGGATCGTTACCTGGAAGCTTTTGCGGAGGCGGGGGCGGATATCATTACGGTACACCAGGAGGCATGTTGCCACCTTCACCGGACGCTCAATTGCATACGGGGATTGGGAAAAAAGGCCGGCGTTTCGCTAAACCCCTCAACCCCTATCGGTACCCTCGAAGAGGTGTGGGAATGTGTTGATCTGGTACTGGTAATGTCCGTAAATCCAGGTTTCCCCAAACAGCGTTTCATCCCACAAGCGCTTTCCCGGATTACGCGCTTAAGAGAGATAAAAAACAATCATGGCTACCCTTTTTTGATAGAAGTGGACGGGGGTATTCAACCGGGCAATATGCTTGAGGTAGCCGCGGCTGGCGCAGAAATACTGGTTGCCGGTTCTGCCGTTTATGACGCCGGACGCCCGCCGGAAGAGGTTTTAAGGGAGATGCTTTCGCTTGTAGAGACGCCCTGACAGGGCGTCTCTCCTTTCTAATCAACAGTTATCAACCGCAAATGAACGCTATTGGACGCTAATACAGAGACGACCCACCGGGTCGTCTCTACAATATTTTATTCGCGTTTATTCGCGTTCATTAGCGGTTACCAGGGTTTTTAAGATTACCTATCCTTCGACATTCGATATTCCTTGTTCGATATTCAATATTAGCTTTCTCT
The DNA here is from genome assembly GCA_964355695.1 of uncultured candidatus Brocadiaceae bacterium. Taxonomy (GTDB): domain Bacteria; phylum Planctomycetota; class Brocadiia; order Brocadiales; family Brocadiaceae; genus JACVXV01. Next base: position 2,487 of record CAYHFB010000454.1, on the reverse strand, counting down.
GAAATCCGAACGAAGGTTCATAGCAAATACGTCACAATCACTTCCCCGCCCGAATCGCCTCAATTTCCCCCTCCACCTCGAATAGCGTTACCTCAAATTCCTCTTGTACGCTGTTTTCCCAGTTACACAACGCCTCCTCCACTTCACCGCCTGCCAGGAGGGTGAGTAAATAGAACAACTTTGACTTGAGGGCGTTGACCCGCACGAACGTCGTCTCGTCGTTGAACCGGAGCGGATAGCGGCATAACATGTCGAGTTCATCAAGACGGTAGGCCAGCGACGTAGCGACCTTTGAGATAACCTTGTCGTTCTTTCCACCGTGGTTTGTCAATGGCAACGTTGCTATTTCTGCCGCGCGGATGGCGTCTTCCACCCGTCTGAGATGGCGCCGGCATTCGAATTTCGAGCAGGGCAGTTCCTGCCCTGACTTTTTCCTGGGTTCCGATTTGTGGCCGGACGACTGTCCCTCCAGGTCGAAGACTGCGAAGAGGTGGTCAACGGTCAAATTGGTGTTTGCCGGAAACAGGGTGTTGAGTTGATTCAGCACCGCCTTCAATTCCCTGGCATTGCCGGGCCAGCGATATCCCTGAAATCCAGCGAGTATTTCGGGAGATAATGACGTTTTATTATCGCTTGGAATAATTTTTTCCCAAAAGGCCTTGGCCATGAGAGGGATGTCTTGAGGGTGATCTTTTAAGGACGGCGTTGGGATAAAGAAATCCCGGAGGCGATAGTAGAGGTCTTCCCTGAACGCGCCGGATTGTACCATAGAGAAAACGTCACGATTGGTGGCGGCGATAATCCTCGCATCAACAGGGATTTCTTTCTCGGAGCCAACTGGGCGAATTTTCTTTTCCTGGAGCGCCCGAAGTATCTTTGTCTGCATGTCTAAGGGAAGGTCTCCGATTTCATCCAGGAACAGGGTTCCCTGATCAGCCGCCTTCCAAAGACCTGTTTTATCTTTTACTGCACCGGTAAATGCTCCTTTCACATGGCCAAACAGCTCCGACTCGAAAAGTGTCTGTGTTATGGCGCCACAGTTGAAGGGTTTGAAATCCCCATTACGCCCACTGTAATTATGTATCTCCCGCGCGACAACCTCCTTACCCGTTCCCGTGGCTCCTACGATGAGCACAGGTGTATCTTTCTTTGCTACCAGCAAGATAAGCCGCCGGACAAATTCCGCTTCTTTTGATTTTCCAAGATATGCTTCTGTCAATTCCTCTGGAACCGAATGGTTTTCCATCAGGCGCATGATGGAGTCTGGAAATTTGGCACCATCAGAACGGCCATCACCAGACGCAAGCCTGTGCGATTGGCTTGATTTTGTGCGTGAGCGTCCGGCTGTTTCTTTGAACAGTTTGGCAAAAATAGTATCCGGGGCGCCGATGATGTAAAGATTGTTGTCGTCTACGGCATTCTCCATAAACTGACGAATGCTTTGTGTGAATTTGTCGGACTTCTTATAACATGACCCGTCAATGATGGGGATTTTCGTTGAATGAAGCAAGTAGCGTGACAATTCTTTCGATGGAAGCTTTACCCCTTTGTCCTCAAATAGTTCCTTGTTTTTGCGAAAAGTATCAAGACATGATCCATTAACTACATAGACATGGGGTAGCATGTCTTTTTTTAATATATCAATATCTGACGTGGACTCGATTCTCAGACTACACTGCCTATAACGGTTCTTATCTTTATCTGATAAATATTGTAGCGCTTCAATTTCCACGGCGTTTTCCACGGCGTTCTCCTACTGTTGAATTAGGCCTTCGGCGGATTTTTTTATACGTAGGGCAAGGCTTCAGCCTTGCGACTGTCTGCACACGCAACAGGGCAACCCTAAAGGGTCGCCCTACAACGGCATTGAAATTCCTATACATTAAACTATGTCGCCTATGGCGACAGCATTGGTAGCGCAGGCGTCCCGCCTGCTGTTTTTTAAATGCAGGCGATACGCCTGCGCTACCAATTAATTACGCCTTCGGTGGCTTTTTTGTTCATACGCAGGAACACGGGCACCGTGTCCCTACTTTGAATTTCCTATACATCAAGTTATTCCCGGGAATAGGTTGAGCTGTGCTATTAATATAAAGATGTTCACGCTGGAACTCAACAAGAAAATCAACAACATCTTCCTTGAATTATCAGGCTTTTTTTGATTTTACCGCAAATATTTCTCGTGTGGCATAGCAATTGCCATACATAAGATTAATAATAATCGGAAATTCCTGGCTCGATCAAGACTTCAGCTATTGCATTCACACGACGGTGCGTGGGAATAAATCAGGCCTTCGGCAACTTAAAATACGCAACGGTAGGAGCCATCTCCTGACGGCGATTGATAATGCACAACGGTGTACGCGTGCCGGTCGCCAACAGGAGTTGACTCCTACCAACAACTTTGAAATTCCTATACATCGAGTTGAAGGCAATTATTTCGCGTTGCAATCCCATGCGCGTGTTTAGAATGTGGCAAGGCTGAAG